>PFJA01000087.1 GCA_002782905.1 Lysobacterales bacterium CG_4_10_14_3_um_filter_64_11 | reverse complement strand
CTGCCGGCACTGTATGCGGCGTGGTTCCGGGTGCAGCGACCGGCTTGAAGTGGCCCTCTGCCGGAGGTGGCTGAGCCGGTTGCGGTTCGACACCAATCCCGCGGCGCTTTAGGCACCTGCTGCCGTCCCGGATACAATACTCCGCTTTCCCGCGCGATCACCGCCATGTCCAGCACGCCGCCACCCGTCCCCGCTCGCATGAAGGGCCTCAATCGCGCTGAAATCTGCGATCGCAATTTCATCGAGTTCGTTGAAAACTGGTCCGGTGATGTGGCGTCGGCGGCTGGCGATGCCGCACCGATCATGCCAGGCAGCGACTGCACGGTGCGCGATTTTGCCGAGTTGTTCGAATCGCAACTGATCTCGCGGCATCTGGATTTGATGGCGCGGGTGCTGCGCGTGCAGAACAAGGTGTTCTACACCATCGGCAGTTCCGGGCACGAGGGCAATACCATGGTGGCGCGCTTGACCCGGCATACCGATCCGGCGTTCCTGCACTATCGCAGCGGCGGTTTCATGGCCGAGCGCTTTCGCAAGCTTCCCGGAATGGACCCGGTGATGGATTCGGCACTGAGCTTTGCCGCCAGCCAGGACGATCCGGCTTCGGGGGGTCGCCACAAGGTGTGGGGCAGCAAGCCGTTGTGGGTGTTGCCGCAGACTTCCACCATTGCCTCGCATCTGCCCAAGGCGTTGGGTACGGCAGTGGCGATCGAGCAGGCGCGTCGCATCGGCCACGCGCTGCCGATTCCGGATGACAGCATCGCGATCTGCTCGTTCGGCGATGCCTCGGCCAACCACGCGACCGCGCAAACCGCATTCAATACGGCGAGCTGGACCGCTTACCAGAAGCTGCCGGCACCGGTGTTGTTCGTGTGCGAGGACAACGGCATCGGCATTTCGGTGAAAACGCCCAGTGGCTGGATCGCTGCGAGTTTTTCGCAGCGGCCGGGGCTGGATTATTTCCATGCCGATGGCCTCGATCTGACCGTGGGCTACGCGCAGGTGGCACGCGCGGTGGAACATTGTCGGCGCACCCGGCGACCGACCTTCCTGCATCTGCGCACTACCCGCATCATGGGTCATGCCGGCACCGATTTCGAGATCGAGTGGCGCAGTGTCGAGGAACTGGTGGCGCTGGAGGCGACCGACCCGCTGCTGCGCTCGGCGCATAGCGCGCTGGCATCGGGGCTGATGACGCGGGCACAGGTGCTGGCGTTGTACGAAGCCACCCGCAAGCGCTGCTTCGCCGCTGCCGAGCAAGCCGATCGCCGGCCCAAGATCACCACGCAGGCCGAGGTGGTGCGGCCGCTGGCGCCATACACGCCCGCTGCGGTGGCTGCGGAAGCCACCCGGGTTGGCGATGGTGAGCGGCGCCTGATGGTGTTTGGCGGCGAAGCCAGACTGCCGGAGAAGCAGCCGCCGCGGCATCTGGCGATCCAGATCAACAATGCCCTGCACGATCTGTTCTGCAAGTATCCAGAAACCCTGTTGTTCGGCGAAGATGTGGCGCAAAAAGGCGGCGTGTACACCGTCACCAAGGGCCTGCAAAAAGCCTTTGGTGGTCGGCGCGTGTTCAATACCCTGCTCGACGAAACCATGATCCTCGGGCTGGCGCAGGGTTTCGCCAACATGGGCATGCTGCCGCTGCCGGAAATCCAGTATCTGGCCTATTTTCACAACGCCTGCGACCAGATTCGCGGCGAGGCGTGTTCGTTGCAATTTTTTTCCAACGACCAGTACCGCAATCCGATGCTGGTGCGCATCGCCGGGCTGGGTTACCAGCGCGGTTTCGGTGGGCACTTCCACAACGACAATTCGATCACCGCGCTACGTGATATTCCGGGTCTCGTGGTCGGCTGCGCCAGTCGCGGTGACGATGCGGCGATGATGCTGCGCACGCTGGCGGCGCTGGCCAAGGTCGATGGTCGCGTCAGCATTTTTCTCGAACCGATCGCGTTGTACATGACCAAGGATCTTTATGCACCCGGTGATGGCCTGTGGTCAACCACGTATCCGGCACCCGATCAGGCGCTCACCCTCGGCGAGGGCCGCGTGTATGCGCCGGCGCAGGGCGATGGCAACGACCTGGTGATCGTGACCTACGGCAACGGTGTGCCAATGAGCCTGCGCGCGGCGCGCACGATCGGCGATAACCATGGCTGGTCGGTGCGGGTGCTGGACCTGCGCTGGCTCGTGCCGCTCGCTGCCGACTGGATCATCGCCCATGTGCGTGGTGCGCAGCGCATTGTGGTGGTCGATGAAGGCCGCCACAGCGCCGGTGTCGGCGAGGGTGTGATTACCGCACTCAGCGAAGCCGGGCTCGGCGCGACGGCGCTGCGGCGTGTGGTCGGCGTGGATACCTACACACCATTGGCCGGTGCCGCGTTGCTGGTGTTGCCGGGCGAGACCGATATCGTGACCGCCGCTGACGCGTTGGCCTGAGCCCGGTTATGGCGTCGCCGGCTCGGTATAACCAAAGAACCCGCGCAGCATGGTTTGATTGCCTTGGTATTCGGCGGCGCTGGTGGCAACAAACTGCGTGGTACCGATCTCATTGATCACCGCGTACAGCGATTCGTCGTCGTTGAGCTTGAGCAGCGCATCGCGCACGGCGGCCTTGATCTCGTCGGGTACCGTGGCTGCCGCTGACACGGCACGGCCCGGCACGCTGCGGCTGTTGTGCATCTCGACCAGGTTTGGGTACAACTGGGCGATGTACAGCGGCACCATCGCGGCGTCGGCTTCACCGGAAAAAATCATTTCCACGCCGTCTTTCCAACTGGCGGCGGTGGACAGCACTTCGGGTTGGCTGACCGGGTTGCGGAACAGTTCGATCAGCAGGGCGTAGCCCATGCTCGGCGATGGCATGTTGACGATTTGATGGCCAACCAGTGCGTCGATGCCGCGCTCGGCCATCTCGGGTTGCGCGATCAGCGCGTAGATCGATGGCTCGATGGTGCGTACCAGCGGCACAAAGCCGAATCGCTGCGCACGGTAATCGGTGAATTGCGCTTCCTCGAAGGCAAAATCCACCGGCGTGTTGTTGCGAATGTCGCGCCACATCAGGTGGTAGTTGCTCGGGTAGTGCAGCACAAAACGCTGGCCGGTGGCCTTGGACAGGTAATCGAGCAACGGCTGATAGACATCGCGTGCCTGTTCGGCCGGGTAGCTTGGCTCAACCGAAACGGTGTAGTCCGCAGCCAGTGCCGGGCTGACCATGGCCAGCAGAGCGAGCAGCAAGCCGGCAAGGGTGCGCTGGCCGCGTTGGTTTCGATTTGCGATGTTTCGATTCGACATAAATCGCTCTCCCGATGTGCAACGGATAGTGCCCGTCAATGGCCGTTGCCGGGGTGCCGCGTGTGCAACCGACATCCTGCCTGACTCGCTGTTGCGCGTAACATAACTGTGTTACCGCAATAACACCATGGTCATCATGTTGCCGGGGTTCAGTGCGGTTCAGTGGCGGGTGGCAGCGGCGGCGCATCAAATGCCAGTTGCCGAACCGCGTTGCCAGCGATCAGCATGGCTTCAGGTCGCTCACTGGGCAGCACCGCCAGTGCCTGCCAACCCTGCTCCGCGTGCTCGGCACACACCACCTCGCCCAGCACACGGCCATCGGCGGTTACCGCGTCGCCGGCAGTCAGTGCCAGCGCAGTTTGCAGCCGTACCAGGCCGCGTTTGGCTTGGCCCAGAAAGTGGGTGCGCGCGACGATTTCCTGGCCCGGGTAGCAGCCTTTTTTCACGCTGAAGGCAGCCAGCCGTTCGAGCGACAGCATGTGCGGGGTCCAGCGGTCGGTCTGGTCGTGCTCCAGCCACGGCAAACCTTGCGCGATGTCGGCGAGGCGCCAGTGCCGCTGCGCCTCGGCGTCGGGCGCAACCGGCTGATCAAGCAGGCACAGCGCGCGGGCCGTTTCGCCGCTCAGTCGCAGTTGCGCCAGCGCCACGGCTACGCCGGAGGTTGCATTTTCTCCAAACACTCCGGCCACGGTCATTCGGGATACCGCAAGCACGCTCAGCTTGCTGCGAAATACGAAGCGTTGCCATTGCGCTGCCAGTGCGTCGGCGTCGCCGCCGCGCACGATGGCCAGCAGGCGATCGGGCTCTGAGCGCAGCAGCGCGAACAGCGCCTGCACGCGGCCTTTGGCGCTGAGCCAGCCGTTCCACTGCCACTGGCCGGGCGCCAGTGTGCGCACGTCATTCATGAATTGTGCTTGCGCAAAAGCAACGGCATCAGGCCCTTGCAACTCGATCGCCGCGTGATCGACCAAGGCGAATGGTTTGTTCGGCTTGAAAGACATGGTTTATGGGATTACTCTTCAGTGGCTATGCATCGCCCCTCCATCATAGACCAGCCAGACGCAACCGCTCCGTTGCCGGTGCCGCCCCCTCCCGATACTGCATCGCCGCCGCCCGAAGTGGGTGGCCGCGATGGCCCCGAGCCGACCCGGTTCGGCGATTGGGAGAAAAATGGCCGCTGCATCGACTTCTGACCTGCACTTCACATCCGATCTGCCACCCTCCCCACTTGCCGACCCAGTGCCCAGCCCATGACCAGCCAACAACGCCCCTTGTCCCCGCATCTGCAGGTCTATTCCTGGCAGATCACCATGATGATGTCGATTGCGCACCGCGCTTCCGGTGTTTTGCTGGCGTTCGCGGCACTGGCCATGGTCGGTTGGTTGCTGGCGCTGGCGAACGGGCCGGCGGCCTATGAGCAATGGCGGGCACTGCTGACGTCGCTACCCGGGCAGCTGCTGTTGTTCGCCGCGACCGCAGCGTTGGTTTACCACCTGCTCAATGGCGTGCGCCATCTGGTCTGGGATACCGGCCGTGCGTTGGATATCCCCAGCGTCTACCGCGGTGGCTATGCCGTGCTGCTGTTGGCGCTGGTCATCACGCTCGGGCTCTGGCTCGCCGCATTTCCCGGAGGTGTGGCATGAGCGCCGATCTGCGTACCCCGCTGGCGCGCGCACGCGGTCTGGGTTCGGCCAAGGACGGTACCGCGCATTGGTCGGCGCAGCGCCTTACCTCGGTCGCCTTGGCGCTGTTGACGCCGTGGTTCGCGTGGCTTGCCATCGGTCTGGTCGGCGTCGATCAGGCGGCGGCGGCGGCGCGTATCGGCGCGCCGATCAACGCCACCCTGATGCTGGCCTATGTGTTCGCGATGTTGTGGCACGCGCAGTTGGGCATGCAGGTGGTGATCGAGGACTACGTACACAGCCGCCGGCTGGAACTGCTCGCCCTGATTGCTACCCGGCTCATTTTTTCGCTGGCCGGCATTGCCGCGCTGGTGGCGGTTGGCCGTTTGGCGCTTGCGTCATGAGCCAGCGAGTTTCGTGTTCCAAACTTCCCATCCACCCGGGTGCCGGTTTGCGCCGTAACGCAAATGCTGGTGCCGCACCTTGCCTCAAGGCCCATCTTCGATGAGTGCATACCCGATTCAAGAACATCATTACGACATGGTTGTGGTTGGCGCTGGCGGCGCTGGTCTGCGCGCCACCTTCGGTCTGGCGCAGAAGGGCCTGTCCACTGCGTGTATCTCCAAGGTGTTCCCGACGCGCTCGCATACCGTCGCCGCGCAGGGTGGCATTGCCGCAGCGCTGGCCAACATGGGCGAGGATGACTGGCGCTTCCATTTCTACGACACCATCAAAGGCTCGGACTGGCTGGGCGATCAGGACGCGATCGAATACATGTGCAAAGAGGCGCCCGCCGCCGTGCTCGAACTGGAGCACTACGGCCTGCCGTTTTCGCGTACCGAGGATGGCAAGATCTACCAGCGCCCGTTTGGCGGCATGACCACGCATTACGGCAAGGGCACCGCGCAGCGCACCTGCGCCGCTGCCGACCGCACCGGCCACGCCATGCTGCACACGCTGTATCAGCAATCGCTGGCGCATCAGGCCGAGTTCTTCGTCGAATACTTCGCGCTCGATCTGATCATGGATGCACAGGGTGCCTGCCGCGGCGTGCTCACCCTGGATCTGGCCACCGGCCAGTTGCATCTGTTCCGTGCCCAGGGCGTGGTGCTGGCCACCGGCGGCTATGGCCGCGCCTACTTCTCCTGTACCGGTGCCCACACCTGCACCGGCGACGGCAGCGGCATGGCGCTGCGTGCCGGCCTGCCATTGCAGGACATGGAGTTCGTGCAGTTCCATCCGACCGGTGTCTACGGTGCCGGCATGCTGATCACCGAGGGGGTGCGCGGCGAAGGCGGTTACCTCACCAATTCCAAAGGCGAACGCTTCATGGAGCGCTACGCGCCGAATGCCAAGGATCTGGCATCGCGCGATGTGGTCAGCCGCGCCATGACCATCGAAATCCGCGAGGGTCGCGGTGTTGGCGAGCGCAAGGATCATATCCATCTCAACCTGATGCACCTGGGTGCGGAAGTGATCAACGAGCGCCTGCCCGGTATCGCCGAGACCGCAAAAGTGTTTGCCAATGCCGACGTCACCCGTGAGCCGATCCCGGTGCTGCCGACCGCGCATTACAACATGGGCGGCTTGCAGACCAATTACCACGGCGAAGTGGTAACCCTGAAGGACGGCAACCCCGACACCGTGGTGCCCGGCCTGTACGCGATCGGCGAGGGCGCCTGCGTGTCGGTGCACGGCGCCAACCGCCTGGGCTCCAACTCGCTGCTCGATCTGGTGGTGTTTGGCCGGTCGGTAGCCAACCGGTGTGCGCAAACCCTCACCCCGGGTGCCGCGCAACCGGGCCTGCCGGCCGATGCCTGCGAAAAATCGATCAGCCGGCTCGACCGCTTGCGCCATGCCAAGGGCTCCAGCTCAACCGCGGAGATCCGCTTGCGCATGCAGCACACGATGCAGGACCACGCCACGGTATTCCGCAGCGGCGAATCGCTGGCCGAGGGCGTGCGCAAAATCCATCAGGTGTTCGATGGCTTTGCCGATGTCGGGATCAGCGATCGCTCGTTGATCTGGAACTCGGATCTGGTGGAGACCCTGGAATTGCACAACCTGCTGGGGCAGGCGGTGGCGACCATGGTTTCCGCCGAAAACCGCAAGGAATCACGCGGCGCCCACGCGCGCGAGGATTTCCCTGACCGCGACGATGTGCACTGGCACAAGCACAGCCTGTGCTGGGTCGATGACAACGGCGCGACGCGCATCGATTACCGCCCGGTGCATATGGTTACCTTGAGCGACGATGTGGAAGTGGTGCCGCCCAAGGCGCGGGTGTATTGATCGGGACTCGGGACTTCGACGGTGATGGGTTTCGCTGCGCTCTACCCATCCTACGGGCTCGGGACGGCAGGCTTGCCAGATTTTGCTGTGAGCTTTTGCTGTAGCTTTTCCGAGTCCCCAGTCCCGAGTCCCGGCTTCATTGAGACACCAGTCACCAAGATGCAGTAACCGTCGCACACAACCCCATCCAGGTAACCGCAATGGCCGAATTTACGCTTCCCAAGAACTCCCGGATCACCAAGGGCAAGCACTTCCCGGTGGCTGATGCCAAGGGCGAAGTGCGCACCTTCAAGGTGTATCGCTGGAACCCGGACGATGCCGCCAACCCGCGTGTGGACACCTACGAGGTGGACATGGCCAGTTGCGGGCCGATGGTGTTGCACGCGCTGATCAAGATCAAGGATGAGATCGACCCTACGTTGACCTTCCGCCGCTCGTGCCGCGAAGGCATCTGCGGGTCGTGCGCGATGAACATCGACGGCACCAACACCCTGGCCTGCACCAAGCCGATCAGCGAGTGCTCGAAAAAGGAAGTGCCGGTTTACCCGTTGCCGCACATGCCGGTGGTCAAGGATCTGGTACCCGACCTCACCCATTTTTACGCGCAATATGCTTCGATCAAGCCGTGGCTGCGCACGCAGAGTGCGCCGCCGCCGCGCGAGCGGCTGCAATCGCCGGAACAACGCAAGAAGCTCGACGGCCTGTACGAGTGCATCCTGTGCGCGTGTTGTTCGACCAGTTGCCCGAGTTACTGGTGGAACGGTGATCGCTACCTCGGCCCGGCGATCCTGTTGCAGGCATATCGCTGGATCGTCGATTCGCGCGATGAGGATACCGGTGCACGGCTGGACGATCTGGAAGACCCGTTCAAGCTGTACCGCTGTCACACCATCATGAACTGCACCCGCACCTGCCCGAAAGGCCTGAACCCGGCCAAGGCGATTGCCGAAATCAAGAAGTTGATGCTCGAACGGCGTTCGATCTAGTCCCGTGCCGGCTTCCGATAGCGCGTGTGATGAAACCACGGCGCGCCGCCTGCGCTGGCGCTGCCGGCGTGGCATGCGTGAGCTCGATGTGCTGATGCTGCGTTACCTGGAACAGCGTTGGCCGCAGGCCGATGGCGCCGAGCGCGCGCAGTTCGAGCGATTGCTGGAATCCGAGGATGACCGGCTGTGGCGCTGGATGATGCGGCGCGAGGTGGCAACCGAGCAGGGCATGGCAGCGCTTGTCGAACGCATCCTTACCTTGCCGCATTGAGTGGCGAGCGTCGCGCTGGGCGCTGTTCGCCGCGCTGACGATTGCGCTGCTTGCCGCCGTGGCGATCGGGCAAAGCGCATTGCCCGATCCGATCCGTTATCTGGCGATGGCGGCGGTGCTGGCGTTGGCTCTATGGCGAACGCGCCGCGAATCGCGGCGCACGCCATGGGTGCTGCATTGGCCGGGCCTGGATCGCAACGCCACACGGATCGTGGCCGGTCGTGA
Organism: Lysobacterales bacterium CG_4_10_14_3_um_filter_64_11; assembly: GCA_002782905.1. Taxonomy (GTDB): domain Bacteria; phylum Pseudomonadota; class Gammaproteobacteria; order Xanthomonadales; family Xanthomonadaceae. The sequence continues at coordinate 15,482 of PFJA01000087.1, read as the reverse complement.
GCAGCCGGTGGTGATCGTTGCGGTGCAGTTGCGCGGGCCATTGGCTGGCGTTTCGCTGAACGATGGGGTTTCTGGTATCACCCATAGCCTGTGGTGGCCTGATACGCTGGACGCCTCATCGCGTCGGGCGCTGCGCTTGATGGCACAGCATTTGGCGCGTGTCCCGGCTTCGCCCGATTGCTGATCTGATTTGCGAGGCTGATGTGTTCCGACCCTTGTCTGTTGCCATTGGCCTGCGTTACATCCGCGCCAAACGCCGCAACCGCTTTATCTCGTTCATCTCGGCCGCCTCAATGCTCGGCATCGTGATCGGGGTGATGGCGCTGATCACCGTGATCTCGGTGATGAACGGCTTTGAACAGGAATTGCGCAACCGCATTCTTGGCATGGTGGCGCATGCCAGCATCAGCGGCATCAGCGCACCGCTTGATGATTGGCAACACGTGGTGGATGTGGCGCATGCCGACCAGCGCGTGCTCGGCGCCGCGCCGTATGCCGAACGCGAGGCGATGCTGCAGGGCGGGCAAACCCAGGGCGCATTGCTGCGCGGCATCCTGCCCGAACGCGAGGGTGAAGTGTCGCAACTGGCCGACAAGATGCTGGCCGGCGCGCTGACCGATCTGCAAGCCGGCGCCTACAACATCATTCTCGGCAAAGAGCTGGCGCTGTGGCTGGGCGTGGATATCGGCGACTCGGTGACCGCTTTCGTGCCGGAGTTCCGCAGCACGCCGATCGGTGTGCTGCCGCAGTTGAAGCGATTTCGCGTGGTCGGCATTTTCGAGGCCGGGGTGCAGGATTACGATCTTGGCCTGGCCATCATTCATTTGCGCGATGCACAAAAACTGATGCGTCTGGGCGATGGCGTTACCGGCGTGCGTCTGCGCCTGAACGACATGATGCGTGCTTATGAGGTGGCGCGCGATCTGGCCGACCAATTGCCGGCGCTGTACCGGGTGCGCGAGTGGTCGCGCGATCATGCCAACTTTTTTCGCGCGATCAAGCTGGAAAAGACCATGATGTTTCTGGTGGTGTCGCTGATCATAGCGGTTGCGGCATTCAATCTGGTGTCCTCGCTGGTGATGCTGGTAACCGACAAGCAGGCCGATATCGCGATCCTGCGCACGCTCGGCATGCGCCCGAACACGGTGATGCGTATCTTCGTGATACAAGGCGCGGTGATTGGTCTGGTCGGTATCGTTGGTGGCGTGCTGGCGGGCGTACTGCTGACGCTGAAGCTCGATTCGGTGGTGGCCGCCATCGAAAGCACCTTCCAGATCGACCTGATGCCCAAGGACGTGTATTACATCACCGGGGTACCGACCGCCCTGCGCGCCGACGATGTCACCACGATTGCACTGGTCGCGTTTGCCATGTGCCTGCTGGCTACCGTGTACCCGGCATGGCGCGCCGCACGCACCGACCCGGCGGCAGCGTTGCGCTATGAGTAGCCGAGTCCCCAGTCCCGGCTTTCAAGGAACCAACCCCATGACCACAACCGCCGTCCTTGCCTGTATCGGCCTCGGCAAGACCTACGCTGAAGGCGGTTTGCGCGCGGAGATCTTTCGCGATCTCGATCTTGCCGTGGCGGCGGGCGAGACCGTTGCCATCGTCGGCGCATCCGGTGCCGGCAAGAGCACGCTGTTGCATTTGCTCGGTGGCCTCGATCAACCAAGCGCGGGCGAAGTGTTTGTCGCCGGGCAGGCGATGTCGAAGCTTGGCGACGCTGCACGTGGCGATTTGCGCAACCGCGCATTGGGGTTTGTCTACCAGTTTCACCATTTGTTGCCGGAGTTCACCGCTCTGGAAAACGTGATGATGCCGATGCTGGTGGCGGGCGAGGCGGTACCTGTCGCCAGCGAACGGGCGATGGTGTTGCTGGATGCGGTGGGTCTCGGGCATCGCGTTGCTCACAAGCCCGGTGAGCTGTCCGGCGGCGAGCGCCAACGTGCCGCAGTGGCGCGGGCGCTGGTGAATCGCCCGGCCTGCGTGCTCGGCGACGAACCGACCGGCAATCTCGACGAAAAAACCGCCGCCACGGTGTTCGAGCTGATGCTGGAATTGAACCGCAGCCAGGGCACCAGCCTGGTGGTGGTGACCCACGATCTGCGCCTGGCGCAGCGTTTTGATCGCGTGCTGGAATTGCGCGCCGGGCGCCTGCACGCGCTGTCCGGTTAGCCGGGTTACCCGTTTCACCCGCACATCTGCGCGCTGGCGTGCGGGCACCAATCAGAAAAGGCTTACCCCGACGTGCGTGCATTGCTGACTGACGCGACGCATCGCGCTCGGCATACTGGCGGTTGATCGGCGCCCACCCTGCGCCCGGCAAATCCGCATGATCCGCACGTTTTCTGGTTGCTGGCGATGACTGCACGGCCGTTGCCGAGGTTCGGCCTGATGGTGGCCGCCTGCCTGTTGCTTGGTACGCTGCTGGCGCTGCGCTTGCCGGCAATTCCGTCGCCCTGGCTGATCGTGCCGGTTCTGGGCTTGGGCCTGTGGGCATGGTTGCGCCGGTGCAGCACGCTGCGTGCACTGGGTGCGCTGGCAGTGGGTTTTGCCTGGGCCTTGCTGCAGGCGCAGGCGGCGATGAACGTGCGCCTGCCGACGCCATTGCAAGGCCGTGATCTGCATGTGCAGGGCCGGGTGATCGATCTGCCCGAACAACGCGGTGATGGTGGCCGCTTCGTGTTTCGCATTGATGCCGGCGAGCTGGCGGCGCAGGCGCTGATCGGCCACGACGTGCGCTTGAACCAGTATGCGCGCGAGCCGATGGTGCGCTCCGGTGAGCGCTGGGCATTTACGGTGCGGCTGCGGCGACCGCGCGGCGTGCTCAATCCCGGCGGTTTCGACTTTGAACGGCTGGCGTTGCAGCGGCGCCTGGCGGCCACCGGCTATGTGCGCGATGCCGAGTCGGCGCAGCGCCTGGCGGCTGCATCCGGACTGGATGCTTGGCGCGACCGGTTGGCGCGTGCGATGGGCCCGCAGGCGCGTTTCGTGCGCGCACTGGCGTTGGGCGACACCCGTGACCTGAGTCCGCGCGACTGGGACGTGCTGCGTGCCACCGGGCTCACCCACCTGATCGCCATTTCCGGTTTTCATGTCGGTTTGCTGGCTGGGTTTGGCGCGCTGTTGGCGCGTCTGGGGTTCTGGCTATGGCCACGGATCGGCCTGAATTGGCCGCGGCCACAGGTGGCTGCGGTGTCGGCATTTGCCATGGCTGGGCTGTATACCGCGGCGGCCGGTTTTGCCTTGCCGACGCTGCGCACCCTGCTGATGATCGGGGTGATGCTGTTGGCACGCCTGCTGCGGCGGCCGGCGGGAACCGCGTCGACGTTTGCGCTGGCACTGACCGCGGTGCTGCTGGCCGACCCGTTGTCGGTGCTGGCGCCGGGTTTCTGGCTCAGCTTTCTCGGCGTCGGTTGGCTGTTGTGGTGCCTGCCGGTGATGCGCACGGGATGGCGCGGCCTGCTCAGCGCGCAGGCGGTGAGCACGATCGGGTTGCTGCCGTTGACCGTCTGGTTCTTTGGCCAGGCGTCGCTGGCCGGGCCGTTGGCCAATCTGGTCGGCATTCCCTGGATCAGCCTGGTGGTGGTGCCACTGAGCCTGCTTGCCGGCGTGTTGCTGTGGATTTCACCGCCGCTTGGCGAACCGATGGTTGCGCTGGCGCAGGCTGCCATGAATCTGCTGTGGCAGGCGCTGGAGCGGGTGGCCGATTGGCATGGGATGCTGCTGTGGTTGCCTGCGCCGAGCCTGCTGGCGCTGATTCTGGCAATCAGCGGTGCGTTCTGGTTGCTGCTGCCGCGCGGTCTGCCACTGCGGGCACTGGGTGCAGTACTGTTTTTGCCGTTGCTGTGGCCAAGCCCGACGCGCTTGCCCGAGGCCGCATTTTCTCTGGACGTGATCGACGTCGGTCAGGGCCTGTCGGTGCTGGTGCGTACCCGCGAGCACAGCCTGCTGTTCGATGCCGGGCCGGCGGTACAGGGCCGCTTTGACATGGGCGAAGCGGCGGTGGTGCCGGCATTGCACGCGATGGGCTTGATTCGTCTCGATGCGCTGGTGGTGAGTCACGGCGACAACGATCATGCTGGTGGCGCGGCGGCCGTGGCACGCGCCTTTGCACCGGCGCAGCGCTACCGGCCCGAAGGCTACGATAGGATTGCCGGCACCGACTGCCAGCGCGGCGGTGCGTGGCGCTGGGATGGCGTCGATTTTCGCTGGCTGCATCCGCCAGCGCATTTTCCGTATTTGCGCAACGACAGCAGTTGTGTGCTGCGCATCCGCAGCGCGCTGGGTAGTGCCTTGCTGCCGGGCGACATCGAAGCGGTGATCGAGCAGCGGCTGCTGCGTGAACAGGCCGGGTTGCTGCCAGCGGATGTGCTGCTGGTGCCGCATCACGGCAGCACCACGTCGTCGAGCCCGGCGTTTGTGGCAGCGGTGTCGGCACGCATCACGCTGCTGGCAACCGGCCACGGCAATCGTTTTGGCCTGCCGCGTGCGGCGGTGGTGCAACGCTATCGCGATGCCGGCGCGATGCTGGTGGACACGGCCGACGCCGGCCTGATCCGGGTGCGCGTCGATGCCACCGGGGCGCGTGTGGTGCAGCGCTGGCGCGACGACCGGCGACGCTTGTGGCATGAGCGCGATCAATGAGATGGCGGTGCGCTGCCGGTGCGAGCCCGTGCTTGTGTGGGAGCCGGCCTGCCGGCGAACGAATTGGCGATAAAGCTTCGCGCGCAGGCGCGCCCCCACAAGCGGAGTGCTGCCCCAGCAGGAGCACCCCGCGGGCGACCAGCAAGGTGACCGCTCGTACGAAGCACGACACTGGCCAAGCCGGTATCCTATGGCTTGCAATTTTGCGGAGGCGAGTGCGTGCTGGAACTGATTATGGCGGGTGGCTGGGTGATGTGGCCGATCATGGCCGTGTCAGCGTTGACCGCAGCAATTATCGTCGAGCGTTTCTGGACACTGCGGCGTTCGGTGGTGTTGCCGCCCGGGCTGGGCGACGATGTGCGCGAATGGGCGGCGCGGCGCAAGCTCGATCCGGCCCATGTCGAGGTGTTGCGCGCCAACTCGCCGTTGGGCGAACTGCTGGCAGCGGCGCTGGACGTGCGCCATCGGCCGCGCGAGGTGATCAAGGAGCGGGTCGAGGATGTCGGGCGGCATGTCGTGCATCGCATGGAGCGCTTTCTCAATACCTTGGGAACGGTCGCCGGTGTGGCACCGCTGCTGGGCCTGCTCGGCACGGTCACCGGCATGATCCGCATGTTTCTCAATATTCTCGAGTTTGGCGTCGGTGATGCCGGGCGGCTGGCTGGCGGCATCGGCGAGGCGCTGGTGAGCACTGCGGTGGGGCTGGTGGTGGCGATCCCGGCACTGATGTTTTACCGCTATTTCCGCGGCCTGGTCAGCGCTTATGTGGTCGAGATGGAAGTGCAGACGATGGCGCTGCTCGATGTGATCGATCAAGTGGCGGCCACACCGGGCAGTGGCAAAGGCCGGACATGAAGATCGATACCGGCCGGCTGCGTGACGAGCCGGAAATCAGCCTGACGCCACTGATCGATGTGGTGTTCACACTGATCATTTTCTTCGTGGTCACGACTACCTTCGATTCGCGCGCGGCGTTGCAGGTGAAGCTGCCGCAGGCCAGTGCGCGCGAGGTGACCGACCCCAACGATGCCCTGCTGATCCAGATCGATGCCAAGGGGCGATATTTCGTTGGCGCCAGCGAAGTGCTCAAGTCTGATCCGGCATCATTGCGCGAAGCGATCGTGCGTGTTGCCGGCGAGCAGCGCGAGCAAACCGTGTTGCTGCGCGCCGATGCCAACACCCCTCATCAGTATGTGGTAACGGCGATGGATGTGCTGGGCAAGCTCGGCTTTGCGCGCTTGTCGATTGCCACCGCGCCGGAGCCTGACGCGTGAATCCCGCGTTCGACGATAGCGCCCGTAGCGCGCTGCGCACCTATGCCCGCCTGCTGAAATTTTCGGTACGCTACTGGCCGTTGCTGTTGGTGGCGGTAGTCGGCATGGTGATCGAGGCCGCCGCCGCCGGCATCTTCACCTGGCTGATGAAGCCGATGGTGAACGAGACCTTTGTCGAGCGCAGCAAGGACATCCGGCTGGCTTTGCCGCTCGGCATCATCGTGCTGTTCTTCATTCGCGGCATCGCCACCTTCGTTACCGATTTCGGCATGGCCTTGACCGGGCGTGGGGTGGTGCGTGATCTGCGTCACGCGCTGATGGGCAAGTACCTGCGCATGCCCAGTTACCGCTTCGACGCCGAACCGGTGCCGAATCTGGTGTCGCGGCTGAACTACGATACCGAGCAGCTTGCCCATGCTGGTGCCGAATCGCTCAAGGTGCTGCTCACCGACACCCTCACCATCGCCGTGCTGTTCTGGGTGATGGTGCAGCAGAGCCATCGCGTCACCGCCACCATGCTGGTATTGATCCCTCTGATCGGGTTGATCTCGCGCTTCGTCTCGCGCCGCTATCGGCACATCAATCGCGGTATCCAGGATGGCGTGGCGAGCATGGCGATGACCGCTGAGCAGGCGCTGGCGGCGCAGCAGGAAGTGAAGATTTACGGCGCCCAGGACGACGAGGCCGCGCGCTTTACCGTGCTCGCCAATCGTAACCGCCGGCTCAATGTGAAAGTCGAGGTGATCCGCGCGCTGGCGTCCTCGACGGTGCAGTTTCTCGCTGCCATCGCGTTGGCGGCGATCCTGTACATGGCCGGGCGCGAGGCGATCAAGGGGCGCATGGATGCCGGCGAGTTTGTGTCGCTGATCACCGCGATGATGGCGATGTTGCCTTCGCTCAAGCGCATCTCCAATGTGCAAAGTCCGATCCAGCGCGGCGTGGCGGCGGCGCAACGGTTGTTCTCGGTACTCGACCAGGGCGATGAGCTCGACAGCGGTGTGCAGCACATCGATCGCGCCCACGGCGAAGTGGTGTTTCGCAACGTCAGCATGCGTTACGCCGGCCAGGATGTTGCCGCGTTGCACGCTGTCAGCTTCGTCGCGCGGCCGGGCACGGTCACTGCGATCGTCGGCCGATCCGGCAGCGGCAAATCGACACTGGTGCGCTTGATCCCGCGTTTCTATGAGCCCGACAGCGGCGAAATATGCCTTGATGGCATGCCGTTGCGCGATATCCAGTTGGCCGATCTGCGCCGGCAGATCGCCTTGGTCAGCCAGCGGGTGATGCTGTTCGACGACAGCGTGGCGGCGAATATCGCTTATGGCGAGCAGGCCGGCGCCGATGCGACCGCGATCGAGAAGGCCGCACGCGCCGCCAATGCGCTGGAGTTCATCGAACGCTTGCCGCAGGGTTTGCAATCGCGCATTGGCGAAAACGGCGCGCTGCTCTCCGGCGGCCAGCGGCAACGGCTGGCGATTGCCCGCGCGTTCCTGAAAAATGCGCCGATCCTGATCCTCGACGAAGCGACCGCCGCGCTCGACAGCGAATCCGAGCAACTGGTGCAGGATGCGCTCAATCATCTGATCCCGCATCGCACCACGCTGGTCATCGCTCATCGGCTGGCCACCATCGAGCACGCCGATCAGGTGCTGGTGCTCGACGAGGGCCGCCTGGTCGAAGTCGGTAATCACGCGCAGTTGCTGGCCCGTGATGGGCTGTACGCGCGTCTGCACCGGATCCAGTTTCGGGAAGCCATGGATGCGCTGCCGTGATCCGCGCATGGCTTGAGCCGTGGCTGCTGCGTCGCTGGTATGGCGATGTGGTGCCGGGGCCGTTGCTGCGCGCACTGGCAGGGTTGTACGGGTGGCAGGTTGCGCGTCGCGTGGCCGCGTATCGCGGCGGCCGGCGCACGCAGCATCGTGTCGCGGTGCCGGTGCTGGTGGTTGGCAATCTGGTGGCCGGCGGCAGCGGCAAGACGCCGGCCGTGATCGCCTTGGCGCAACATTTCACGGCAAGCGGACGGCGGCCGGGTGTGCTGACACGCGGTTACGGCCGGCGCGGCAACACACCGTCATGGGCGAGCGCCGACAGTGACCCGCGCCTGACCGGCGACGAGCCAATCGTGATTGCACGGCGCAGCGGCGTACCGGTGCGGGTCGATGCCGATCGCGTGCGGGCGGCGCGTGCGCTGATCGCTGCTGGCTGCGATCTGCTGCTCACCGATGACGGCCTGCAACACTATCGCCTCGGCCGCGACATCGAGATTGAAGTGCGCGATGCCGCGCGTGGTTACGGCAATGGCCTGCTGCTGCCGGCCGGGCCGTTGCGCGAGCCGCTGGCGCGCGCGCGGCAGTGTGATTTTCGTCTCGTGACCGGCGCTGCTGATGCATTGGCGCCGCAAGACGGATCGTTCGCCATGCCGATCGTGCCCGGTTCGCTAATGCGCCTGCATGATGGTGACCTGTGCGCGTTGTCCGCGTTTCGCGGCCAGCGCGTGCATGCCGTGGCCGGCATCGGCCGCCCGCAGCGATTTTTCACTACCCTGCGCAGCGCCGGCATCGCGGTGGTTGAACACGCGTTTGCCGATCACCATCGTTTCTGCCCCAGAGACCTGCGTTTTGGCGATGATCTGGCGGTGCTGATGACCGAAAAGGACGCGGTGAAATGCCAGCCGTTCGCCAACGAGCGCTGCTTTGCATTGGCGGTGGATGCGGTGCTGCCCGCAGCGTTTTACGCTGCCCTGGATCAGCGCCTGGCCGATTGTGACAGGATGCCGTCATGATCACGCCGTTCATCGTTGCCATCCCGGCGCGTCTTGCCAGCACCCGCCTGCCCAACAAGCCGCTACAGTTGCTGGCCGGCGAGCCGATCATTGCGCATGTGGTGCGCTGCGCGCAGGCGGCAGGTGCCGCACAGGTGGTTGTGGCTACCGATGCGAGCGAGATCGCCGATGTACTTGCAGGCTTCGCGCAGGTGGAGGTGTGCATGACGCGTGCCGATCATGTTTCCGGCAGCGATCGCCTGGCCGAGTGCGCGCAGCAGTTGTGCTGGCCGGATGATGCGGTGGTGGTCAACCTGCAAGGCGACGAGCCATTCGCGCCGGCGTCATGCATCCAGGCGGTGGTGCGGGCGTTGCTCGAATCGCAGGCAGCGATGGCGACACTGGCGAGCACAATTGCATCCAGTGCCGAATTGTTCGACCCGAACGTGGTCAAGCTGGTGCGCCGCAGCGATGGCCGCGCCCTGTATTTCAGTCGCGCGCCACTGCCCTGGCATCGTGATGGGTTCGCCCGTGACCGCGTCAATCTGCCGTTTGCCTGCGGCCTGCGCCACATCGGCCTGTACGCCTATCGCGCCGGATTTCTGCGCCGTTTTGCGGCGATGGCGCCGGGGCAACTGGAGCAGATCGAGGCATTGGAACAATTGCGCGTGCTCGAAGCGGGGTTGGACATTGCCGTGGCACTGGCACCGGAACCGTTTCCCGGTGGCATCGATACCGCGCATGACTTGGCCCGCGCCGAGGCGTATCTGCGCGCCGGCAACCCGCCGCCGACGCTTGCACCACGGTGACTGGCTGGCGCGTGCGGACACAAAAAAACCGGCCGCGGCCGGTTTTTTTGCAAGCGATTGATTTCTTTGGTCGGGGAGACAGGATTTGAACCTGCGACTTCTACGTCCCGAACGTAGCGCTCTACCAGGCTGAGCTACACCCCGATGCAAGCCGAGGATTGTAATGCGCCAAGGGCGTCGCGGCAATAGCTACCGCTGGCATTCCTTGCCCAAAGGTGTCGCCGGGGCGCTCGGCAATGGCGCGGCGACGCCGCTGTGCGCGCTCAACCGCGAATCGCGTAGATGTCCTTTTCGGCGTACTGGGCGTAGCCGTACAGGCGTTGCAGATACGCTTTTTGCTGTGTCCAGACCGCACTTGCGGTCGGGTCGGCAGCCGCGGTGGCATCCACCACTTCGGCAGCAACCTGCTTGAGTCGGGCGAGCACAGCATCGGGCAGCCGGCGCACCTGCACGCCCTCGCTCTGCAGCTGTTCCATGGCCTGCATGTTGTGGGCGTTGTAGTCGTCCAGCATCTCGGCGTTCACCGTGCGGGCGGCGCTGCGCACAATCGCTTGCAGGTCGGCTGGCAGGGTGGCCCATGCGGCCAGATTGATATCGAGTTCGAAGGTGACGTTCGGCTCCTGCCAGCCCGGGGTGTAGTAATACGTGGCGGCCTTGTGCAGGCCCAGCGCTTGATCGTTGTAGGGGCCGATCCACTCGGTGGCGTCGATGGCGCCGGTTTGCAGGGCAGTGAAAATCTCGCCAGCCGGCAGGTTGACGACGGTGCCGCCCATGCGGGTCAACACTTCGCCGCCAAGCCCTGGGGTGCGCATCTTCAGGCCCTTGAAATCGTCGACCGTATTGATTTCCTTGTTGAACCAGCCGGCGGTCTGCACGCCGGTGGCGCCGCACGCCATCGGCAGGATGCCAAATGGCTGGTAGGTCTGTTCCCACAGCTCGATGCCGCCGCCACGATACAGCCAGGCGTTCATCTCCTGCGCGGTTGGGCCAAACGGCAGGGCACAGAAGAACTGCGCCGCCGGCACTTTGCCTTTCCAGTAATACGCGGCGCTGTGGCCAAGCTCGGCGGTGCCGCGCGATACCGCGTCGAACACCTCCAGCGCCGGTACCAGTTCGCCGGCGGCATAGATTTTCACGTTCAGGCGGCCACCGCTCATCGCTTGCACCAAACTGGCAAAGCGTTCGGCACCGACGCCAACCCCGGGGAAATTTTTCGGCCACGAGGTGACCATCTTCCATTGAATGCGCTCGCCTGCAGCAGCGGGTTGTGGTTCGGCGCTGGTGTTTGCCTGCTTGCCACAGCCAGCCAATGCGGCCGCCGCGAGGCCAGAACCGGCAATCAGAAGTTGACGACGTTTCATGCAGTATGCTCCCGGTGATGATGGTCAGTGCGGCCCGCTTCGAGGGATGCAGCACGGATTGTTTAACATAGCGGCAAAACGGAGCCAATGGCTGATTGTTGCGTCCTGTTGCGACTAAAGTCGCAGTGGTGTCGGCTTGAAAACTCTGGCCTGCTGATGCCGGTTGGTTTGCCGGCGAACCCAAACCGCAACATTGTCAACACAAGGCACCCATGTCCGACCTTACATCACCTGCGCTGCGCATCGCCCGCGTTCTGGATGCAGTAACCGCTCGCTTCGGCCAGGCCTGCGCGTGGTTGACCGTTTTTCTGGTGCTGGGCACCGCGTTGGTGGTGCTGCTGCGCTATGGCTTCGGTATTGGTGCGATAGCCGTGCAGGAAGCGGTGCTGTACAGCCACGCGCTGGTGTTCATGGGCGCAGCGGGCTGGGTGTTGCAGCGCAATGCGCATGTGCGCGTCGATATTTTCTACCACCATTTCAGCCGCCGCCGGCAGGCGCTCGTCGACTTGCTCGGTACGCTGCTGTTTCTATTTCCGTTTTGCCTGTACCTGGGCTGGGCCAGTTGGGATTACGTCGGCAATGCCTGGCAGACCCATGAGGGCTCCAACGAGTCCGGTGGCCTGCCGTTCGTTTATCTGCAAAAAAGCATCATCCTGTTACTGGTTGCCAGCCTGTTGTTGCAGGGCGTTTCCGAGGCGATCAAGGCGGTGTGCGCGCTGCGTGGCAAGGGCCCGACATCGACGGTGACGCATGGCTGAGCTGATGCCGCTGCTACTGTTTTTGTGTATCTGCCTGGCCTTGATGGCCGGTTACCCGGTGGCGCTCACCCTCGGCGGAGTGTCGCTGTTGTTCGCCGGCATCGGCATGCTGGTTGGTACTTTCGATGGCAGCTACCTGAGCGCGCTGCCCAACCGCCTGTTTGGCATCATGAACAACCAGACCATGCTGGCGGTGCCGCTGTTCGTGTTCATGGGCGTGATGCTGGAGAAAACGCGGGTTGCCGAAGACCTGCTGGAATCGATGTCGCGCCTGTTTGGCACCTTGCGCGGTGGCCTGGCGATTTCGGTGTGCGTGGTCGGCGCGCTGCTGGCGGCCAGTACCGGTATCGTCGGCGCCACCGTGGTGACCATGGGCTTGCTCGCGCTGCCAACGATGTTGCGCCGTGGCTACGACCCGGCCATTGCGACCGGCACGCTGGCCGCTACCGGTACCCTGGGGCAAATCATCCCGCCCTCGATCGTGCTGGTTTTGCTGGGCGATGTGATGTCCAGCGCCTACCAGCAGGCGCAGTTGAAAATGGGCATTTTTTCGCCGAAAACGGTGTCGGTGGGCGATTTGTTTGTGGGCGCGCTGCTGCCCGGTCTGCTGCTGGTCGGCCTGTACATTGTCTATCTGATCGCGGTGGCGATCTGGCAGCCGAAGAAATTGCCGGCATTGCCGGCACATGAGCTTGGCCCGATCCAGTGGGGCAAGTTGGTCAATGCGTTGCTGCCGCCGCTGCTGTTGATCGGCGCGGTGCTTGGCTCGATCCTGGGTGGTTACGCCACGCCGACCGAAGCTGCGGCATTGGGTGCTCTGGGTGCAATGGCGTTGGCGCTGGTCAAGCGCAAGCTGAACTTCGGCCAGTTACGCGAGGTGGCGCGCAGCACCACTGAAATCAGCGCGATGGTGTTCATGATCCTGATCGGTGCCTCGCTGTTTTCGCTGGTGTTTCGCGGCTTTGGTGGTGAAGTGCTGATCGAGGATGTGTTCGCTCGTCTGCCCGGCGGTGTGCTCGGCGCGTTCTTCGTGGTGATGGTGCTGGTGTTTTTGCTCGGCTTCATCCTCGACTTCATCGAAATCACGTTTGTGGTGGTGCCGATCGTCGGCCCGGTGTTGCTGGCGATGGGGCTGGATCCGGTATGGCTGGGGGTGATGATTGCGCTCAACCTGCAAACCTCGTTCCTGACCCCGCCGTTTGGCTTTGCGCTGTTTTATTTGCGCGGGGTGACGCCGGCGTCCGTGGCGACGAGCACCATCTATCGCGGCGTGCTGCCGTTCATCGTCATCCAGTTGCTGTTGCTGGTGATTGCCTATGTGTTCCCGGAGCTGATCACTTGGCTGCCGGAGCAGGTGTACGGCAGGGCAACCTCTTGAAACCTGCCGCGCGATCCGATTGCGGCGTTGCGCGGTGCTCGGAATCCTGATGTACGAGAAAGTACACTGCGGTTCTTGCGCGCGGTGCGCATTGCGCTCAGGCCGCTCGCTACGGTTTCAATAGGTTGCCGCAGGTGACGGCGATTTGTCGGCCGGTGCAGGGCTCGGGTTAGACTGCCACCATGGATGCCAACGTGATTCCCACCGACGCCGAGTTGCACCGCCTGGCCATTGCCGTGGGCGAGCAGCTAAAGGCGAACCGGCTAATGCTGGTTACCGCGGAAAGCTGCACCGGTGGCTGGATCGCCAAAATGATCACCGATATTCCCGGTTGCTCGGAGTGGTTCGACTGCGGCGTGGCGGCCTACAGCTATGAGGCCAAGCAGGCGCTGCTGGGGGTGCGGCCGGAAACCCTGGTCGAACACGGTGCGGTCAGCGAAGAAACCTGCATGGAAATGGTGTCCGGGGTGCTGATCGCCTCGGGCGGCAATGTGGCGGTGGCGGTTACCGGCATTGCCGGCCCGGGCGGCGGTGGCGTCGACAAACCGGTGGGCAGCGTGTGGATCGGCTGGAAGCGGCGCGGCGGCTACCCGAAGGCGGAACTGTTCCATTTCGCGGGCGATCGCGAGGCAGTGCGGCGGCAGACGGTGGCGCACGCGTTGCTTGGAATACTGAAAATGCTTACCCCCTGATCAGCAAAGCGCCGACGGCGCCGTCACCGGGTATGGGATAATTTGGGTTCGCGGCGAGGCTTGCGCTGTCTCAGCACCTGAGACAGCAAGCCGTTACGCTGTGCGCAACCGACAACGAGGATATCCCGATGGATGAGAACAAAAAACGCGCACTGGCTGCGGCGCTGGCGCAGATCGACAAGCAGTTCGGCAAGGGCGCGGTGATGCGCATGGGCGATCGCAGCATCGAACCGCATGAGGTCATCGGCACCGGCTCGTTGATGCTCGATATCGCGCTGGGCATCGGTGGCCTGCCCAAGGGTCGGGTGGTGGAAATCTACGGCCCGGAATCGTCGGGCAAGACCACGCTCACGCTGCAAGTGATTGCCGAATGCCAGAAAGCCGGCGGCACCGCCGCGTTCATCGATGCCGAACACGCGCTCGATCCGATCTATGCGCAGAAGCTGGGCGTCAACATCGATGATCTGCTGGTCAGCCAGCCCGACACCGGCGAACAGGCGCTGGAGATCGCCGACATGCTGGTGCGTTCGAACTCGGTCGATGTGGTGGTGGTCGATTCGGTCGCCGCACTAACGCCCAAGGCCGAAATCGAAGGCGAAATGGGCGAAATGCAGGTGGGCCTGCAGGCGCGCCTGATGAGCCAGGCGCTGCGCAAGCTCACCGGCAACATCAAGCGCAGCAATTGCATGGTGATCTTCATCAACCAGTTGCGCATGAAGATCGGCAACATGATGCCGGGCCAGAATCCGGAAACCACCACCGGCGGCAATGCGCTCAAGTTCTATGCCTCGGTGCGGCTCGATATCCGCCGCATCGGCGCGGTCAAAAAGGGGGATGAGATCATCGGCAACCAGACCAAGATCAAGGTGGTGAAAAACAAGATGGCGCCACCGTTCAAGATTGTGCTCACCGAAATCCTGTATGGCGAGGGCATCTCGCGCGAGGGCGAACTGATCGACATGGGCGTGGACGCCAAACTGGTCGAAAAATCGGGTGCCTGGTACAGCTACAACGGCGAGCGCATCGGCCAGGGCAAGGAGAATGTGCGCAACTGGCTGAAGCAGAACCCGACCGTGGCCAAGGATCTGGAAGCCAAGCTGCGCGAAAAGTTTGTTCCCGGCCTGGTGATCGGTGATGTGGCGGAGGCTGCCGAGGCATGAGGAAACCTCGTCAAGAGGCGTCCTCGGGCACGCAACCGCAGTAATGGCTAGCGCGCGGGGAATCCCCGATGCGTACAACAAGGCGCTGGCCTTGCTGGCGCGGCGCGAATACTCGCGCCGCGATCTGGCGCAGCGGCTGGCGGCGCGCGGTCTGGCTGCCGACGCGATCGCATCGGCGCTGGATCGACTGGTCGAACAGGGGTTCCAGAATGACGAGCGCTTCGCTGGCGCGTTTGCCAGAACCCGCGCGATGGCCGGGTACGGGCCGGTACGCATTCGCGTGGAATTGTGCGGCGAGGGGATCGCTGACGCGCAGATCGACGCGTCGCTGGAAAGCTGCGAATGCGATTGGGCCGCGCTGGCCTTGGAGCTGGCGCAGCGACGCGTTGCTGGCAAGAACCCGGCCGACCCGGCCGTGCAGCGCAAGCTGATCGGGTTTCTGCTGCGCCGTGGTTTCGCGCAGAGCGACGCCTACGCCGCCTTGCGAGCGCTCAGGACGGGTTCGTAACCCAGGGTTGTTCGCTCGGTGTAACTATCGTTGCCGGGGTTTCGCCGGCACGTTGCGCCTCGCGTTTCGGGCGCGTTGTGCCTCCCGTTTCGGGCGCGATGCGCCCCGGGTTTCGGCTTCGCCTCAACCCGGGC
>PFJA01000190.1 GCA_002782905.1 Lysobacterales bacterium CG_4_10_14_3_um_filter_64_11 | reverse complement strand
ACACCGGTTTGATCGAGCAGTTGTCCGGACGTGCGGTACACCGGCAGTATCTCGCGGTAGTGGTGGGTGCCATGGTGGCAGGCAGCAGCATCGATGCGCCGATCGGTCGGCATGGCCGTGATCGCGTGCGCATGGCGGTGGTCGAGGGTGGCCGCCCCGCCATCACCCATTACCGGGTGCAGCAGCGGTATCGTGCGCACACGGCATTGGAGTGCCGGCTGGAAACCGGGCGCACGCACCAGATCCGCGTACACATGGCGCATATTCGGCACCCGTTGATCGGCGACCCGCTGTACGGCGGGGCGTTGCGCATTCCCAAGGCGGCCAGTGCCGAACTCGATACGGTTTTGCGCGGGTTCCGGCGGCAGGCGCTGCATGCCCAATACCTGAGTTTTGCGCACCCGGCCAGCGGTGAACCAGTGCAATGCGAGGCGCCGGTGCCGGCGGATTTGACGGCGCTGATGGCAGCCCTGCAGACGGACAGCGCGCAGGCGCTTGCCTTGGCGCCACGTCCACGCATACGGCGTTGAGCGGGCACCGATACCGATGCAGCCGCAATTCGCGCAGCAGGTGATTGTGCCGCAATGGCCGGCACCGGCCGGTGTGCATGCATTCACTACCTTGCGCGGGCCGACCGGGTATTCCGTGTTGCCGTTCGATCGCCTGAATCTGGGCGCGCATTGCGGCGACCAGGACGAAAGCGTGCGCGCCAATCGTGCGTTGTTGGCTGTGCAAGCGCGCTTGCCCGCGGCGCCGCGCTGGTTGCGGCAAGTGCATGGCACTGCGGTTCACCGTTTTGCCGGGGAGGCCGGCGATGCCGAGCCGGAGGCCGATGCAGCGGTGACCACAGTCCCCGGCACGGTGTTGGCGATGCTCACAGCGGACTGCCTGCCGGTGGCGTTGGCGGCGGCCGATGGTGGCGAGGTGGCATTGGCCCACGCCGGTTGGCGTGGGCTGTGCGACGGCGTTGTGGAAGCCACGGTGCAGGCGATGGCCAGCAGCCCCGGCAACCTTATCGCCTGGCTCGGCCCGGCGGCCGGGCCGCAACGCTACGAAGTGGGCGACGCGGTGCGCGCCGCGTTCATCGCCCACGATCCGTTGGCGGCGCAGGCGTTTGCGGCTACCCGGCCCGGGCATTGGCTGTGCGATTTGTACGAGTTGGCACGACAGCGCTTGCGGGCGCAGGGCACACGCCGGATCTATGGTGGCGAGCAGTGCACGATCAGCGACGCGCGCCGGTTCTTTTCGCATCGGCGCGACGGCCTTAGCGGACGCATGGCCAGCCTGATCTGGATCGCGCCGGGGCGCTGATTCAAGCGCTGTTGCCGGCAGATGTCGGCAACCCACACAGTGCGCGCAACAGGTCATGCCAGGTGACAATGCCGACGACCTGGCCGTGGTCGTCCAGCACCGGCAGGCACGACACCTTGGCCTCCAGCATGCGCCGCGCAGCCAACTCGACCGGTTGGTCGGTGGTGATGGTAATCGGCTTGCGCGACATGATTTGATGCGCGTGGCGTTTCATCGTGGCCGAGTCGATCGTGCGCTCGTTCGGGCTGTCCACGAACGGGCTCACGGCGCGCAGCACATCGCGATCGGAGATGACGCCAAACAATTCGCCATCGCCAACCACCAAGACATGATGAAACGCGTGGCTGTCGAAGATGCGCTTGATGCTGGCGAGGCTGTCGTCGAGGCCGACCGTAATTGGTGAGGCGGTAAGGATGTCGGCAACGCGCATGGGCACCCCCTTGGGTAATTTGCCGACCGATTCTAACCGGTGATCCGGTCAGGTGACGACGGCGTCCGTGATATGTTATATTGTTCCAACTTGGTGTCGCTGCTGCCACTCGTCACAGGCCAATCCCGCGGAGGTGCCGTGTCCGTCGTACCGTCCCAATCGCAATTGCCACCCCTCAGCAGCCGGCCAATACTCGGCAATGGCGTGAGCTGTCGCGTCGCAACCGACCGTGCCGGTGCGTTTGCCGCCACGGTGTGCGCGCTGCATTGTGCGTTGTTGCCATTTTTGCTGGCGTTCATACCCGGAATCGGTATCGGTCTGTTCGGTTCACCGTGGTTCGAGTCCGCCTTCACCATGGTGGCATCGCTGGTGGGCGTTGTCAGTCTGGCTTGGGGTTGGCGCAATCACCGGCGGCTGGATGCCTGGCAACGCTTGATCCCGGGGTTGGGCCTGCTTTGGATTGGCGCGTTCCTGCCGTGGGCGCACGATCACGCCATCATCCATGCTGTGAGCATGGCTGCCGGTGGCGGTTTCATCGCGGCGGCGCATTGGCGCAACCTTCACCTTACCCGCAACCAGCACATCGCCTGAGCAGCATCGCACAATGCCATGGTGTCGGTGCCACAGCAATGGTAATCTAACGGGCTTATCGCAATCGCAACCATTCAGGAGCTGTCATGGGCAGAGGTGACAAGAAGACCGCAAAGGGCAAACGCTTTACCGGCAGCCACGGAAATGCGCGGCCGCAGAGCAGCGCAGTGAGCAAGGCGGTCAGCGTCAAGGCCCCGGTCGTTGCGCGCAAAACTGTCGCCAAGGCGGCGAGCAAAGCGCCAGCCAAGGCAGCGAAGGCCGCCAAGAAGTCAGCCTGAGCCCGCTCACGGTTCATGACAAAACCCCGCTTCGGCGGGGTTTTGTCGTTGGGTGGTTCTAAGGCAGTCGCTGCGATTACCCGCAGACGCTGTTGCCGAGCCGTGGTTCACCTGCACTGAACACCTGAATAGCACCTGCGCCACCCAGCCAATAGGCCAGTGCCGCTGGGTGCGCGATGTCCCACAGCGCCAGATCCGCGCGCAGTCCGGGCAGCAGGCGGCCGCGATCAGCGAGGCCAAGCGCGTGTGCGGCGTTGGCGGTTGTGCCAAGCACGGCTTCCAGTGCGGTCAATCCGAAGGTATTGCAGGCCAGGGCCATCGCCAGCCGCAGCGACAGTAGGGGTGACGTGCCGGGGTTGCAGTCGGTGGCCACGGCTATCGCCACGCCGTGCGCACGCAAGTCGGCGACCGGCGGTTTTCGGGTCTCGCGCAGGCAATGGAAGGCGCCGGGCAACAGCACCGCGACGCAATCCGCTTGCGCCAAAGCCCGCACACCCTCGGCGTTGCTGTACTCGAGGTGATCCGCCGATAGCCCCTTGCAGGCGGCCAACAGTGCCGCGCCGCCCAGATCGGAGAGTTGGTCGGCATGCAGTTTGACCGGCAGGCCGAGTTCACCTGCGCGGGCAAATACGCGCCGGGTCTGTGCCGGGGTAAAGCCGATACCCTCACAGAACGCATCCACGGCATCGGCCAGGCCCGATGCAGCCACCGCTGGCAGCATGTGCGAGCACAGCCGGTTGATGTAGTCATCCGGCTGGCCGCGATATTCGGGCGGTACTGCGTGCGCACCGAGAAAGGTGGTGCGCACGCTGATACCAAGGATGTCGGCGATGCGCCGGGCGACGCGCAGCATGCGCAGCTCGGCTTCCAGCTCCAGCCCATAACCGGATTTGATCTCCAGCGTGGCGACGCCATCGGCGAGCAGGGCACGTGCGCGCGGCAGCGATTGCGCCAGCAGTTGGTCCTCGCTGGCGGCCCGTGTCGCCAGCACCGTCGCGTTGATGCCGCCGCCCGCCTGCGCGATCTGCGCATAGCTGGCACCTTCAAGGCGTTGCTCGAACTCGGCGACGCGCTCGCCGGCAAACACCAGATGGGTGTGGCAGTCGATCAGCGCCGGGGTGACCAGCGCGCCGTTGCCCGGATACACGCGGGTGTCGGCGCCGACCGCTTCGCCCGGGAGTTGCTCACGTGGACCAACGAATGCCAGCAGCCCGTCACACCACCCAATCACGGCATCGTCGATCAGCCCCCAGCCTTGCCCGGGCGCCAGGGTGCAGGCGCGGCAATCGCGGATCAGCGCATCGAAACGTGGCATGTGCGTGGCCACGGCACATCAGTCGCCGAGGCCAGCCATCCCCAGGATGTTGTAGCCGGCATCCACGTAGGTGATTTCGCCGGTGATGCCGGCGGCCAGGTCGGAACACAGGAAGGCAGCCACGTTACCGACGTTTTCGATGGTGACGTTGCGGCGCAACGGGGAGTGCGCCTCGACATGGCTGAGCATCTTGCGCAGGCTGCCCACCCCCGAGGCCGCCAGCGTCTTGATCGGCCCCGCCGAAATCGCATTGACGCGGGTGCCTTCCGGGCCGAGGTTCAATGCCAGATAGCGCACGCTCGATTCCAGTGCGGCTTTCGCCACACCCATCACGTTGTAATGCGCGAGCGCGCGTTCGGCGCCCAAGTAGGTGAGGGTGAGGATACTGCCGCCGCGTCCACGCATCATCGGCCGCGCCGCTTTGGCCAGCGCGGTGAGCGAATAGACCGAAATATCATGGGCAATGCGGAAGCTCTCGCGATCCAGACCATCCAGATAGCCGCCTTCCAGCACCTCGCGGGGCGCGAAGCCGATGGAATGCACCAGGATATCGAAGCCATCCCAGTGCTTGCCGAGATCGGCGAAGCAGGTGTCGATCTGTGCATCGTCGGCGACATCGAGCGGGATCACGATGTCCGAGCCATACTCGGCGGCGGCGTTCTCGACCCGCGATTTGAGCTTGTCGTTCTGGTAGGTGAACGCCAGTTGCGCGCCTTCGCGGTGCATCGCATCGGCGATGCCGTTGGCGATCGAGCGTTGGCTGGCGATGCCGGTGATCAGTGCGCGTTTGCCGGAAAGAAAACCCATGGTGTCTCCCAAAGCCCATCAATGCGGGCGAACGATGGTGCAAGTGTAATGCCTCTGTGGTCAGTCACGGCAAGCTCAGAACGTATCCTTCCATTGCCGCAACCAGGCAAAGGCCTCGACCCGATCTGCCGGTGGGCTGCCGTGGCGCGCGCCAAGGGCAGCAACGATGGCAGGCGTATCCACGCGCAGAAAAGGATTGGTTGCGCGCTCGCTGGCGAGGCACACCGGCACGCTGGGCTGGCCGTTGGCGCGCAGCGTGTCGACCTGCGCGATGCGCGCCAACAGCGCGGCATTGCCCGGGTCAACTGCCAGTGCAAAGCGGCCATTGGCCTGGGTGTACTCGTGCGCGCAGCACACTGCGGTGTCGTCCGGCAATGCCGCCAGTGAATCCAGCGAGGCGAGCATCTGTGCCGGTGTGCCTTCAAACAACCGGCCACAGCCGAGGCTGAACAGGGTGTCGCCACAAAACAGCCAGCCGTTGCCGAAATAGGCCACATGCGAGCGGGTGTGGCCAGGCACAGCACGGACACTCAGTCGCAGCCGCAACTCCGGCACAACGACCTGCTCGCCATCGTCCACCCGCACATCGAGGTCAGTGATGCGTGGTTCGTGCGGGCCGTAACACGGTACGCGATGGGCTGCACGCAGTTGCGCCAGGCCACCGACATGATCGGCATGATGATGGCTGATCACGATCGCGCACAGCCGTCGATTGGATTCGGCGAGAAATCCGTTGACCGCGCCGGCACTGCCCGGGTCGACCACCAGGGTTGCGCCATCGGCGGCGGTCACCGCCCAGATGTAATTGTCGTCGAAGGCGGGGATGGCGTGCAGCGTCAGCACCGGAATATCTCTTTGATCGGAAGGGACGCGTGTCACGGTAATCGCGAAGCACTACACTAAGCGCCGCTTTCACGCACACTCCGCACCATGCCCGAGCTTCGCCTCACACGTCAATCACAAGGTGGCACGGATCGCCTGTTTGCCAGCGCGCCGATTGCGGCGTTGCTGGCACACGAGCAGATGCAGGCCGCGCCCGAGATCGGCCGTGCTTTTGGCCATGGCGGGCTGTTCATGCGCCCGTGCGCGGACAGTCCGGCGTTGCTGCCGGGGGCGATGATGCAGGTCATGATGCAGCTGTATCGTTGCCCTGATGGGTTTGCCGGTGATTTGCGCTGTGCCGATGATGCGCTGCCCATCGTCTCGGCCAGTCTGGCGCTGGTGTATGCGCAGCATGTGCTGGAGTCGTCGTTGGCAGCCACCCAGTTGCTGGGTGAGGTGGCGCGGGTGCTGGCACCCGAAGGCGTGGCGATATTCATCGTGTTCAATCCCATCAGCCCGGTGCGGCTGCGTTGGTACAACCGTGGGCTGAACGTGATGGCGCCGGCACAGGTGGCTCGACTGTTGGCCGAGCACGGCCTTGAAGTGCGAACGATCCGGCCGCTCGGCTGGTGTTGGCGTGCCCCTGCCGCCTGCGCCGTGGATGCTGACGCGGTGCGCGCCAGCCGCCTGGCCAGCTCGTATCTGTTGTTGGCGCGGCAACGGCTGCATGGCATGACACCACTGCGCGTGACTGGGACGCGAGTGGCCTGGAGCAATGGTGTGGGAGCACGATGAAACACATTGAGATACATACCGATGGCGCCTGCCTTGGCAACCCGGGGCCTGGCGGCTGGGGCGTGTTGCTGCGCTGCGATGGTCGCGAGCGCGAGTTGAGCGGCAACGCGCCGGATACCACCAACAACCGCATGGAGTTGCTGGCGGCGATCATGGCGTTGGAAGCATTGAGCGAGCCCTGCGATGTGGTGTTGCATACCGATTCGCAATATGTGCAAAAAGGCATCAGCGAATGGCTGGCGGGTTGGCAACGACGCGGATGGAAGACGGCGGGCGGCGATCCGGTCAAGAACCAGGACCTGTGGCAGCGGCTCAGCGCAGCGGCAGCGCGTCACCAGGTGCAATGGTTATGGGTACGCGGCCACAACGGCCACCCGGAAAACGAGCGGGTCGATGTGCTGGCGCGCAATGCGGCAGAGCAGCTTCGGCGCGCTGGCAATGGTGGCGTGCGATGAGGCAGATCGTGCTGGATACCGAGACCACTGGGCTGGCCTGGGAACGTGGCCATCGCGTCATCGAAATTGGCTGCATCGAGCTGATCAAGCGCCGGCCAACCGGGCGCGAGTTTCAGCGCTACCTCAACCCGGATCGGCAGATCGATGCAGGCGCGATGGAGGTGACCGGCATCAGCAACGAATCGCTGCTCGACAAGCCACGCTTTCACGAGATCGTCGATGAGTTCCTCGATTTCATCCGCGGCGCCGAGTTGATCATTCACAATGCGGCGTTCGACATCGGTTTTCTCGACAATGAACTGAGTCTGGTCGGCCGTGAGCTGGGGCGGATCAGCGATTACGCCGAGGTGATCGACTCGCTGCGCATGGCGCGTGAACGCTATCCTGGGCAACGCAACAGCCTCGATGCGCTGTGCAAGCGGCTGGGCGTGAATAACGCGCATCGCATCCAGCATGGCGCGTTGCTCGATGCGCAGCTTCTGGTCGAGGTCTATCTGACGCTCACTTCGGGGCAGGGTGACCTGGGTTTTGCCGCCGAGCCAACGCCCCCGGCGTGCGGCGTGGTACCCAGTTCGCCAACGGCGCGGCCGCGACGGGTGCTGCGCGCCAGTGCCGAGGAACGCGCGTTGCATGCCGAGCGTTTGCAGAAAATTGAGAAAAAATCAGGTGTTTGTGTATGGCTTGCGCAATCCGAGGCAACGCTGGATTAGTGGCGCTCTGAGCACATCAGAGTTTCCGCAGACCAAGGATGGCCTGCACGCGAATCGTAATGTGCCGTCGTAGCCCGGGTTGAGGCCCAACGGGCCGAAACCCGGGGCACCGCGTAGCGGTGGAACCGAAATCCACACCGGAAAGTTCTTGACGCGCACCTTTGCGTTCTTTGCGGATCAAAAGCCTTACCCTCCGCACGTCGAGCTCATGGTCCGTGTGCAGTTCCAACTACCGGAACAGGTGGCTCGCAACGACAGCTTGTTCAGAGCATCGTTACACCTCGCGTGCGAGCACAACAGTAATGTTGTCGCTGCCACCGCCGCGCAACGCACAAAACACCAGATGCTCGACCAGCTCCTGCGCCGAAAGTGATTCACGTGCCAGAATTTGCGCGATGCGGCTGTCGGGCACGTGCTCGGTCAGGCCATCGGTGCACAGCAGCAATTGCCGGCCGCTACACCATTCGCCGCTGGCGACACCAATGCGTAAATGATCCGGATCGGTAACCCCGAGCGCCTGTGTGACCACGTTGCGGCGCGGATGGCTGCGCGCCTGATCGCTGGTGATGGCGCCTTGCGACACCATCTCCTGCACCAGGCTGTGATCCTGCGAAATCTGTCGCAACTGGCCATCCCACAGGTAGGCACGGCTGTCGCCGATCCAGGCGACTTCATAATGGTCGGCAGTGGTGGCCGCCATGGCGATGGTGGTGCCCATCGGCAGCGCGCTGCGACGGCCCTGTGAATAGGCTGCCACCGTGTGTGCGGCGTAGCGGATGGCATCGCTAAGGGTGCTGCCGGCACGCGCTGATTCCATCGCGGCGTCGCGCGCCAGAGCGCTGGCTACCTCGCCATATTCGTGGCCACCCATTCCGTCGGCAACCAGCCACAGACCCTTCTCGGCATTGGCGTCGTAGGTATCTTCGTTGAGGTCGCGGCGAAGGCCGACGTGGCTGAGGTGGCCAAACTCGATCATGGACAGACGGACGCGCCTTGTTCTGGTTTGAGTGACACGGGGCGGCGCAGGCGCCTACCCGTCATGATGCCGTCAGCGGTGCTCGATGGATAGTGTCCCGGTCACGGCAAATGGCCGCTTGCGCGCGCGCTAACCACCTTGTCAGGGTACAACGCAATTTTTGGCTTGTTCCGGACGCTGCGCCCGCGTATCATTCCGCGCTCTGAGCCGCGGTCGGTCGTGTGCTGCAACAAACCCGCTCAGAACAGGGTGTCAGCACCCGCTGCAATTGCTGGAGAGGTGGCAGAGTGGTCGAATGCGCCGGATTCGAAATCCGGTGTACGTCTCCGACGTACCGAGGGTTCGAATCCCTCCCTCTCCGCCAGATCGCGGAGCTTCGCAGCTTTTAGCCGGTCGGGCTTGACCGATCGTAGTGAGAGAAAGCCGGTTTGCGGCAGATTTTTCGCTCTGTTGCGGCGAATGGCAGGACCCTTTCACGAAAAAGAACGGAAAATCCACCCAGTCGCGGCTTTTCCGCAGTAGATCAGCGTCAAGTCCGTCAGGCTGCCAGCGCGCTACACCATATCGTCGGGTTTGGGCGGCTTTGTCGTTTCGAGGTGGAGATCATGTCGCAGATTCTGGTGCCGGTATCGTTTGGCGAACTGCTCGACAAGATCGCGATCTTGCAAATCAAGTCCGAACGCATGCATGACCCGGCCAAGCTGGCCAATGTGCGGCGTGAGCTCGATGCCTTGCAGGCGGTATGGGTTGCACATGCCGCCAGCACTGCGGACATTGCCGGCTTGTGCGCGGCGCTAAAGGCGGTCAATGAGCGCTTGTGGGACATCGAGGATGCAATCCGCGAACAGGAACGCGGGCAATGCTTCGAAGCCCAATTCATCGGTCTGGCGCGCGCGGTCTACGTCGAAAACGACGAGCGCGCGCGGATCAAGCGCGAGATCAACCGGGTTTTGGGTTCCGCATTGGTCGAGGAAAAGTCGTACGCCGATTACCGGGCAACCGCCGCGTCCTGATCGGCAATCCACCGTTCCAGACGGTCGATGACCTCGCCGCTCTGGATCAACGCCATCACCCCGGGTTTTTCCAGCCGCTGGCCCCAGCGCAGGGTTGCCGGGTCGCGCTTGAAAAATCGCTGCGCTGCTTGCGCATAATGATTCACGCAATAGCGCCGGCTATGGTACGGGCCACTGCGTTCGGCGTCGGTGCACGCGTAAAGCCCGAGTACCGGCGTCGCCACCGCGTTGGCGATGTGTACCGGGCCGGAGTCTGGGCTGAGCAAAAGGCTTGCGCGTTGCAGCAGGGCGGGCAACTGCTCGATGCGGTCCTTGCCGATCAGATCAACGACGGGGTGTTGCATCGAGCCGATGATGGCATCGCCCATCGCCCGTTCGCTGTTGCTGCGGCCACCAATCAGCGCGATGCGCATGCCATGGCGTGAGGCGGCGTAATCGGCCACTTGCGCATAACGCTGTGGCAGCCAGTTGCGCAGCGGATGGCTGGAGCACGGTGAAATCATCAAGGTGGCCTGTGGGCCGGGAAGTTGCGCCCGTGCCCAGTCGCGCGCGGATTCGGGTATCGGCAACTGCCATCGGATATCGCGAAGATGCAGCCCGAGTGGCAGCAGGAACTGGCCGAACACGTCGATGACGTGGTGGCCGCCCGCCACGATGCGCTGATTGCAGAACAGGGCATGGCCCTCGCGGCTGCGCGCCAGATCGAAACCAATACGACTGCGCGCCTTGATCGCGGTTGACAGCAGACTGGCGCGCAGCGACATCTGCATCAGCAGCAGGGCGTCGAAATGACGATCCGCCAGCGTGCGGCGCAGCGCATTGCATGCCGCCAATCCACCACGCTTGTCGTAGATGAGCAATTCGACGTCGGTCAATGCGCTCAGCAAGCGCGCCTCGTTGCGGCCCACTACCCAACTGATCCGGGTGCCGGGCGACTGCGTACGCAGCGCATGCACGATCGGCAGCGCATGGGTAACATCGCCCAGTGCGGAAAGGCGCAGCAGGCAAACGCTGCGAACTGCGCCATCCGACACGCTGCTAGACTTGTCGCCATGCATCAGGCGTCGCTCCCATGAACCAGATACCGTGCCCGTCGGACTTGCGCGCCGCGCAGCGGATGACGCTGCCCGGCGGCGTCGGCATTGTGTTCGACAGCGCGCGTCTGCCGCAAGCGCCGGACATCGCCCATCTGTTTGATCTGGACGCATGGCCACAGATCACCCCGGTATTGGGCAGTGGCCGCGGTGCGGCCTGGTTCGTCGCTTCCGGTACACACCTCGCGGTGTTGCGCCATTACCGGCGCGGTGGGCTGTTTGCCCGGCTGCTGGGCGATTGGTATCCGTGGCATGGCGCTGAGCGCACGCGCGGTTTTGCCGAGTTCAACCTGCTGGCGGAGATGGCCGATCACGGGTTGCCGGTTCCGGCCCCGTTGGCGGCACGCTATCAACACGATGGTGCCGGCTACCGTGCCGATATCCTGATCGAGCGGATCGCAACGGCGGTGCCGTGGGCCGCCTTGTTGCGCAACGATCTGGGCAACGCGGCATGGGAGAGCGTGGGTGAGACCATCGCCCGTTTTCATCGGGCAGGAATCGACCATGCAGACCTGAATGTCAACAACATTCTGCTCGATGGCAGCGGACAGGTGTGGCTGATCGACTTTGACCGTTCAACCCGGCGTGCGCTGCACCGGCGCTGGCGCTATCGCAACCTGCATCGGCTGCGTCGATCCATCGACAAGCTGCTGGCAAGCTATCACTACGACGATGCGTTGGTATCGGGCTGGTCGCGCTTGCGCGAGAGCTATGCACTGACGATGGCACAGGGGTTGCCATGATCTGGACGCTGCATTTTCTCGGTGTCGGCAATGCCGCCGCTGCCGACCAACTGGGATCGTCGAGTGCGGTGATCGAGCGTGATGGCGCCCCGGCGTTGATGATCGACTGCGGCCAGGAAGCGCTGGCCGCCTATCAGCGTGCCTATGGCGCTATTCCGCCAGCGGTGTTCATCACCCATGTTCACATGGACCATGTTGCTGGTCTGGAACGGCTGTTTTTTGCCGCCCGCTTCGATCCCAAATACTGTGGTCGCGTGCGCCTGTACGTGCCGGCTGCCGTAGTGCCGCACCTGCAAGCCCGGGTAGCCGATTACCCCGGCGTGTTGGCTGAGGGTGGCAGCAATTTCTGGGATGCCTTTCAACTGGTTCCGGTCAGCAGTGGCTTTTGGCACCACAACTACTGGCATGATGTTTTTGCGGTCCGGCATCACGCCCCAGGCACCGCATTCGGGCTGCGCCTGCGCGGCGCGCTGGTGTATACCGGCGATACCCGGCCGATTCCGGAAGTACTGAGCCAGCAGGCCGACCACCATGAATTGATAGCCCACGACTGCGGCTTGATCGGCAATCCGTCACACAGTGGCCTGGATGATCTGGAGCGCGAGTATGGTGAAGACCTGTTGCGCCGCCTGTTGCTTTATCATTACGGCAGCGTGGCCGAGGCAGATGCCATGCAGTTGCGTGGTTATTCGGTGGCCCGCGCAGGCCAACGCGTGATCGTGTCGACCCCTGCCGTGCCACCGGTGCAGGAGACCGCGTGAACCGCGCAGGCGATCCCACAGAACTGGCGACTGGCACTCTCATGCTCACTGATCGCTTGCGTCGCCCGTTGCGTGATCTGCGTGTCTCGGTGATTGAGACCTGCAATTATCGTTGCCCGTATTGCATGCCCGCCGAGCGCACCCCGGAATGGACCGAGAGCGATCACGCCAGCAGTGCCGATCGCCTGAGTTTTGGCGAAATCGAAGCCTTGGTGCGCAGTTTCGTGCGCCTGGGCGTGAGCAAGGTGCGGCTGACCGGTGGTGAACCGCTGTTGCGCCGCGGTCTGCCGGATCTGATTGCCCGCCTGGCGGCCATCGAGGGGATCGAGGATCTGGCGCTGACCAGCAACGGCAGTCTGCTGGCACGGCAGGCCAGAGCACTGGCTGATGCTGGCCTGCATCGGTTGACGGTCAGCCTCGATACGCTGGACCCGCAGCGTTTTGCCGACCTGTCCGGTGGCCGCGGTCGTCTCGATGACGTGCTTGCCGGCATCGCCGCGGCCGAGCAGGCCGGCTTTGCCGCGATCAAGATCAACTGCGTGGTGCAGCGCGGCGTCAATGATGGCGACGTGTTGCCCTTGCTCGAACATTTTCGCGGTACCGCGCATGTGGTGCGCTTCATCGAGTACATGGATGTAGGTACCTGCAATCGCTGGCAACGCGCGCAGGTGGTGCCGTCGGCACAGTTGCGCGACACGATTCACCAGCGCTGGCCGTTGCGTGCGCTGCAGCCCAATTACCGTGGCGAAGTGGCAGCGCGTTATGCTTATGCCGATGGCGCTGGCGAGGTCGGATTTGTCAGTTCAGTAAGCGAGCCGTTTTGCGGCGATTGTCAGCGCGCGCGGCTGGCGGCCGATGGCCGGCTCTACACCTGCCTGTTCGCCAGCACAGGCACGCCGCTACGCCCGTTCATCAACGAGGGCGATGCCGCGTTGGCACAGCGCATTGCGCACCTCTGGGGCCGGCGAGGCGATCGCTACAGCGAGCTGCGCGGCGATGCACCCGAAGCGGGGAAACGTATCGAGATGTTCATGGTGGGCGGTTGATGGTGACGCACAAACGTGACACGTTCACCCATGTCGATGATTCCGGGCAACCGGCGATGGTCGATGTTTCCGGCAAGGCCGTCAGCGTGCGCGAGGCGTTGGCGGAGTGCCGGGTGCGCTTTCCCGTGGCCATCGCTGCCAGCCTGCGTGAGCAAGGCATGAGTACGGCCAAGGGGCCGGTAATAGCGACCGCCATCATCGCCGGCACCCAGGCGGTCAAGCAGACCTCGGCGTTGATCCCGTTTTGTCATCCGTTGCCGATCGATGCCTGTCGCATTGAAGCGGCGTGGCTGGGCGAAAACATATTGAACCTTACCTGCCATGTGCGTACCTGCCATCGTACCGGCGTTGAAATGGAGGCGCTGACCGGCGCCACGCTGGCGGCATTGACGGTGTATGACATGTGCAAGGCGTTGTCGCACCGCATCGTGCTCGGGCCGGCTCGGCTGCTGGCCAAAAGCGGTGGCAAGCAGGATTTTGGCAAGGAAAAACTGCGGTGAAAGTGAGTGTGCATTATTTTGCCGGTCTGCGTGATCGTGCCGGCTGCAACAGCGAAGAGATGGATCTCGCCGAGGGCACCTCGTTGACCGCGCTTTATGCGCAGTGCTGCGCCCGGCACGGCATCGATTTTCCGCGTGAGCGCCTGCGGGTTGCGCTCGATGACGCGTTCGTGAGTTGGGATCATGGCTTGCATGATGGCGCACAGGTAGCGTTTTTGCCGCCGGTATCGGGGGGTTGACCATGCGCAGCTTTGCGATCAGCGAGGTAGCGATCGATCCGGCGCGCTTGCGCCAGGCGCTGCACCTGCCGCAGTGCGGCGCACTGGTCTGCTTTGAGGGTTGGGTGCGCGACAACCATATGGGCAAGGCGGTACAGGCACTGGATTACCAGGCTTATCGCGAATTGGCGCTCAGCGAAGGCGAGCGAATCATGCGCGAGGCGGGCGAGCGTTTCGAGATTGTCGGTGCGATGGCGGTGCATCGGGTCGGCGCATTGGCACTGGGTGATCTCGCGGTGTGGATTGGGGTCAGCGCAGGCCATCGCGACGCCGCGTTTTCCGCCTGCCGCTGGGTGATCGATGAAATCAAGGCACGGGTGCCGATCTGGAAGCGTGAGCATTACTCTGATGGCATCAGCGAATGGCTGCATCCGTGAGCACCTACCGATCCAGCGGGTGGAGCTGCACGGGTTTGCCCAGCTCGGCAAGAATGCGCGCGTCACGGCCATAGATGTCGTGCTTGAAACCAAGTCGGCCATCGCTGTGGATGTCCACGCTCCAGTACATCAACAACACGGTGATCGGGCGATTCAGGGTCACGTTGCGGGTTTTGCCGGTGGCGATGAGCGCATCGATCGCAGCGCGGTTCCACTGCACTGGGTCGTCGAGCAAACGCTCGACCAGATCCAGTGGCCGTTGCACCCGGATACAACCGGAGCTGAAGGCGCGCTGCTCGGAATCGAACAATTCGGTGTGCGGGGTGTCGTGCAGATACACGCTGTACGGGTTGTCGAAACGGATCGCGACCCGGCCCAGTGAATTGCCAGGCCCCGCGTCCTGGCGCAAGGTCAGGCCACCAGGGTGGTTCCAGTCGATCTGCTCGGGATTCAACACGTTGCCAGCCTGATCCAGTACCCGCAGGCGATTGGCGGCCAGATAATCGGGGTTTTTGCGGACCTTGGGCAGAATATCCTTGCGCAGAATGGTTGGCGGCACCGTCCACGTCGGGTTGAAGGTGATCCGGTTGATCTGCGAGCGAAAGCTGGGCGTCTTGCGATAGGGCTTGCCCACCTGCACGCGGGCGCTCCATTGCGGCTCGCCGTGTTGAAAGTAGATCGCTTTGAAGCCGGCGATATCGACCAGTAGAAACTCGGCGCTGGTTTCGTGCAACAACCAGCGTGCGCGCTCCAGATTGACGCGCACTTGATCGATGCGCATCGTGACAGTGACATTCAATGCGGCCAGGGTATCCTTGCCCAGCACGCCATCGGCGGTGAGGTACTGCTTGCGTTGAAAACGCCGCAAAGCATCTTCCAGCACCTGGTCAAAGTGCGTCGAATCCGCTGGTGCCTCCATCTCCGGGTCGCCGTAACCGCTCAGCCGCAGACGTGCGCGCAATGCCGGGATTCTCGCGTCGTCGTCACCAGCCTTCAGCGTGGCGCCATCGGCAATCGATGGCCAGCCGCCGATACGTTGTACTTTGCGCAGCCGGCGCAGACCTTCACGCAGTTGTTCGTAAAGCGGGTAGGTTGGGCGAGCGCGGGCGAACAACGCGGCAATCTCGCCGGCGTCAATTGCCTGGTTTGCTTCGATCAATGCTGACTGCACGTCGATGCGACGCGCCTGAAAGTTCCAGTCGCGCTCCAATACGCGTGGATCGAGCTTGCCATTGAGCAGGTGCGACAAGGCGGTAAACAGGCTGCGCGTTGCCAGCAATTCAGTACTCAATGCCGTGTCGGCCGACAGCGATGGCTGTGACCACGCGGCACGCAGTGCGTCCACAGCGTAATCCTGCGGCCGCAAGCCATCGTTTTCGATGCCATCAAGCGCCGCCAGCAACGCGGCTTGTTGTATCGGTGCGGCCCATGCTGGCCTGAAGTCGCGTAGTTGATAAAACCGGGCAAGCAATGGATCGTGTTGCGAATCGTCTGTCGTCGGTGTGCGATCTTGCGTTATCCGCTCGCGCAGTTGCGCGCTCAGTGCCAGTATTCGGCCTGGTTCCATCGCCGTGGGCGCCGCGATCCCGGCAGCGCTGCCAGCGAGCAAGGCCAGCACCATGAGGGCACTGCATCCCCCGTGCAACCCTTTTTTAACCCGACCGCTTGTAACTTGCACGCTGGTGTCGGTTGCCGGCATCATCGGTTCGCTCCGTCTTGTCGGGGGATATCGCTCTTGTACCCGTTGCTTCGAACATTATCACTGCTTGCGATCCTCGCCAGCGGTTGCGCCACGGCTGCACCGCCGGTTGATCCGCTGCTCGCGGCGACACCGGTATCTGCCAAAGCCGCGGTTACGGTGGCATTGCAAGCCATGCGCTGCGCCGTGGCTGGTGGCGTGCCTGCGCCGGCCCGGCTGGCAGTGATCGATTATTCCAAGCCATCTACCGAAAATCGCCTGTGGGTGTTCGATCTTGTTGCAAACACCCTGTTGTATGAAGAGCGCGTTGCACATGGCCGCAATTCAGGCGAAAACCTTGCCGCGAATTTCTCCAACGAATCGGGCAGCTACGCGTCGAGCCTGGGTTTGTTTCGTACGCGTGATGCGTACGTGGGCCGCAATGGCTACTCGTTGCGGATGCAAGGGCTTGAGCCGGGCTTCAATGACAACGCGATGCGGCGCGCCATCGTGATTCACGGCGCCGACTACGTGAGCGAGGCGTTCGTGCGCAAAGTTGGCCGCATCGGCAGAAGCCTGGGCTGCCCGGCGGTGCGCAAAAAGGTGGCGCATGCGCTGATCGACACGATTCAGCACGGGCAGTTCGTATTTTCCTACTATCCCGACCCGCAATGGTTGGCGCAGTCGCGTTTGGTCAATTGTGGTAGCGGCGCGACTGCACGGCACGATCGCATTGCGAGCGCGCCTTGACCAAAAAAAGGCCGGAGTAATCCGGCCTTTTCATCGTTCCCAAGCCGCGCTCAGCGCAGCGGCACGATCCGGTTGTTGGTTACCCGCACGTAGTCGCCGGGAGCAACATTGGCCAGATCGCGTTGGTTGATCACGATGCGGCGGCCATCATCCATGCGCAGGAATACGTCGTAGGTCGGTGCCGATTTGACGTTCTTTTCGATTTGGTGACCCGCTACGGCACCACCAACTGCGCCAACAACGGTCGCAGCCTTGCGGCCGTCGCCTTTGCCGATCTGATTGCCCAGCACACCACCGACGATGCCGCCAAGCACGGCGCCACCGCCACCGGCCGAGCTGTTTCCATACACCGTTTCAATACGCTCGATCACGCCGCAATCGTAGCAGCGCACATTCTGGCTCGGTCCGCTGGACTGCGGGCCATAGCCATAGCCCTGGCGACCACCCGTGGCGCAGGCCGCCAGACCAATGCACAGCGCGGAAACGAACAGTGTTCGCAAGTTCATGGTGTTGCTCCGAAACGGGAATTGGCAATCATGCTGAAGCGTAATGGCTGAACATACACCGACCAGACGGATTGCATGACCCGCATGAACCGGTCGCACGGTTCAGCGGTAGTCGCGGTGGCAGGCGTTGCAGGTGTCGTTTATTCGTGTCGCTGCAGGCGCGAGCGCACTGCAGGCGGCGTCGGGAATTGCCAGCGCCGCTGCGGTCGCGGCACGAAAGTCGGACGCGTAGCGGGTAAACACGGCATCGTGCGGCATCGAAAAGGCCGAATCGATATCGGAGCCCAGCACGCCGAGCAGGACAAAATGATCGCGCAGTTCTGCGGGCGAGCAATCCGCTGCCGCCAGTTCCGTTTTGACGCTGCGATGATGGTGGTTGATCACCGTCATCAGCCCACGTGGCAGGGCATGTGCCTGGCGCAGGGTATTGAGTGCGAAACTGGTGCCGAGCGCGCCCATCATCAGTCCCACCAGCAGCATCATCGCAGCGCGCATCTCGTACCCCGTCGTTGCCTGTCGGCGCGCATTATCGCCGATCCGTGCAGTGAGACAACGCGAAGCGTCTCATTGTCACCCTCTAACGGTGGGAGAGGGTAGGGTGAGGGGAAACGGCATGGCGTGAAAGCTCGTGCCGACGCGGGTGGCCCAATCCTCATGTCCGTCACCGGCTAAAATGCGCGAATGACTATCGAGATGCCCGTTTCAGCGATCTTGCAGCAACGCTTTTCCGGCATCGACCGCCTCTATGGCGTTGGTGCGGCGGCAGGCTTTTCCAGCCGCCACGTCTGTGTGATCGGCTTGGGTGGCGTCGGTTCCTGGGCGGTGGAAGCGCTGTCGCGCAGCGCGGTGGGTTCACTGACCTTGATCGATGCCGATGATGTGTGCGTCAGCAACACCAGCCGGCAATTGCAGGCGCTCGATGGTAATTTCGGGCGCAGCAAGGGCGAGGTGCTGGCCGAGCGTTGCCGCGCCATCAATCCGGCGATTGCGTGCGAAGTGATACCGGCCTTCCTGACCCCATCCAACCTCGGCGAACTGCTGGGTCGCGGCTACGATCTGGTGCTGGATGCCTGCGACAGCTTTCGCAGCAAGGTCGAAACCATCGCCTGGTGCCGCCGCCGCAAGGTGCCGCTGGTGGTGGTTGGTTCCGCCGGCGGTCGTATCGATGCGACCCAGGTGCGGGTGCGCGATTTGAGCCGAACCGAGCACGATGCGATGTTGTCGTTGATCCGTAAAAAATTGCGCGGCGAATTCAATTTTCCACGCAACGTGCAGCGTTACTTCGGGGTGTCGGCGGTGTACTCGTTGGAAAACGTACGCTACCCGCAGGCCGATGGCACGGTCTGCGGTACCCGGCCCACTGCTGCCAGCGATGCCGGATATACGCTTGATTGCGGTTCCGGCCTCGGCGCGGCGACCCATGTCACCGGCGCGTTCGCGTTTGCCGCAGTTGGCCGTGCGCTGGAGCTGCTGCGGCGTGCATCGTGATGGGTTGCGTGTTCACCGTTACTGATGAGGCAGCTGTGACTGGCCATAATCGGCGGTGCTGGTGGCATCGCACACACTGATAATCGACGAGGACATAAAGATGATTGGACAGGGCCGCGGGGGCGACGAGGAAACGTCGCCTGTGGTTGCGATCTGCGCGTTGCTCAAGGCCGGCAATGTCGCGACAGCGATTGACCAGTGCCGGCAGCAGCTTGCCGCTGAACCGCAAAACGCCGTCCTCTGGGCGACGCTGGGTTCGGCATTGGCCGCCAGTGGCGATATCAATGAAGCGGGCAAGAGCCTGGCGCGGGCGATCACTTATGCTCCGAGCGAGCCGGCCTACCATGTGCAAATGGGCGAGTTGTATGCGCGACTGCAACGCGTCGCCGATGCGGCGGCGTGCTTCGAGCGCGCGCTGGCGCTTGCGCCGGAATATGTGCCGGCGTTGCATGGCCGCGCGAATTCGCTGTGGGCGCAGGGCAATCTGGTTGCGGCGCGGCACACCTTGCAGCAGATCGTCGTGCTTGACGGCGAGGATGCCTTTGCCGAACGCAACCTGCGCCTGCTCAGCGGCCGTCTGGTGGAGCGCTGGCATTTTCCGATGGTCAGCGACGGGCCGCGCAATGTGCGCTACCAGCAAGCGCTGTGTGCTGCGATCGATCACGATAGCGTGGTGCTGGATGTCGGTGCCGGCACCGGGCTGTTGTCGATGATGGCGGCGCGCGCCGGGGCACGCCACGTAATTGCCTGCGAAAGCAATCCGGCGATGGCCGAGGTGGCACGCGAGATCATTGCACACAATGGCATGGCCGACAAAATCACCGTGCTCGCCAAATCCTCGTTCCAGATCGACCCGCGAATCGATTTTCCCGCCAACTTGCGCCCGAATCTGATCGTCGCCGAGATTTTCGATGCCACCGTGATCGGTGAGGGCGCGCTGGCGAGTTTCGAGCATGCCCGCACCCGGCTCGCGGGGGACGGTGCGCGGATCATTCCGGCGCGGGCGCGGCTGCATGGTGTACTGATCGAATCGGATCTACTCTGGCGCGAGGGTGCTGCCGATCATGCCTGTGGTTTCGATTTGCGCATGCTCAATCGCTATCGGCCGGATTGCGTTGGTGTTGAAGCACATGGTTTTCAGGGCATCGCCCTGTCCGACGACTTTACCCTTTTCGATTTTGATTTCACCGTCGATGCCGCACGCAGCCCGACGCAAAATGCACTGGAGATCGAGGTCACCCGTGCCGGCATGTGTCACGGCGTGGCCTACTGGATGCGCTTACAGCTCGATGACGAACGGGTGCTGGATAACCGTCCCGACCTGGGCGCTGGCGTGTCGGACGGGTATTGCGCACATTGGCACCAGATGGTGCGCTTGCTGGTGCCGGCGATCCGGGTGCAGCGCGGGATGCGGATTCGCATCCAGGCGCAACACAACCACCACGCGGTGGCGTTGAGTGTGTTCGATCCGGTTACCGGCTTGCCCGGCTGTTGATGGAT
The DNA here is from genome assembly GCA_002782905.1 of Lysobacterales bacterium CG_4_10_14_3_um_filter_64_11. GTDB lineage: Bacteria > Pseudomonadota > Gammaproteobacteria > Xanthomonadales > Xanthomonadaceae. Next base: position 4,372 of record PFJA01000190.1, on the reverse strand, counting down.
CGGTTGGCAGCCGGCTGACAGGCGCTTGAATACCACCCGTCAGCCGTGCTCGGATCAGAACTCGCTGGACAGGCGCGCGAACAGCGCCGCGCCGTTCAGGCCAAACTGCACACTGTCGTACTTGAAACCGTTGTCCGTTTCATCGGCATTTTGCGCACTTGGGAACTTGTCGAAGATGTTGGCTGCGCCGACGGTGAGCTTGGTTCTGCCCGCATTGAAGGCGTAGGTGAGGCTGGCATCGGCCGACAAGCGCGCGTCGTACTTGAGGTTTGGCACCGGCGGGCCAGAGAACGTGCCGAGGGTCTGCGAGCCGAAGTAGATCAGCTTGAACAGGCCGTTCCATGACCCCCTGGTGTAGTCGAACGCCAGGGTGCCCTTGCTGCGCGGCGCACCGTTTTCGATGAACAGCTTCTCACGGTTGTCGAGCAGGGCGTCCTCGCGCCCGGCGAGCGAGGCGGGGGCATTCACGCGTCGGACATCGGTCTGGTTGTAGTTGAAGCCGAGCAGGGTGACCAGCTTGCCGCCGGCCATCGGCATGTCGTGGGCGGCGGTGACATCGACGCCCCGGGTCTTGGTGTCGACCGCGTTGGTGAAGAACTGTGCCTGTCCGACGCCAAGGCTGTCGAGTATGCCGCCGATATTCGGATCCGTGTTGTCGAAGCGGCCGCTGAGCACGATCCGGTCATCGATGTTGATCCAGTAACCGTCAACGGTCAGCATCAGGTTGTCCGCCGGCTCCCAGGTGAAGCCCAAGGTGAAGTTGTCGGAGGTCTCCTCCTTCAGCGCGGGGATCCCGGCGGCATTGGCAACCGTGCCGCCATTCGGCGCCAGCACCACGTCGGTGGGCACGCCGCCGATGAAGTCGGTGAAGGTGGAGGAGAAAAAGCGCTGTTGCAGCGAGGGCGCACGAAAACCAGTGCTGACCGAGCCACGCAGGCGCAGGGTGTCGGTGGTGCGATACGCCCACGCCAGCTTGCCGTTGAGGGTGGTGCCAAAATCGCTGTAATCCTCATAGCGGCCGGCAATGTCCACCATCAGACGATCGGTAATGCTGGCTTCAACATCAACATACGCAGCCCAGCTATCGCGGCTGGAATTGGTCTCGTCGCCAGGCTGGAAGCCGGGGAAGCCCTGGCTGCCGCCATTGCCGCCACCGGCGCCGTCAGCATCGATGAAAGAACCCGCTTCACCGGCAAAAATCTTGTAACGCTCGTCGCGATACTCGCCGCCAAAGGCCACGTTCAGGCCCTGCAACACGCCATCGTAGTAGCGGCTGATGTCGAGGTTGGTGGTCTGCTGGCGGAACGAGAAACCACCGGCATCGAAGCGGGTAGGGCTGATGCCGGCTCCGCCGCCGAGCAGGTCGAGATTGGCAATCGAGGCGTTGAGCGTGTTGGAGATGTTGTAGAGCAACTCGTTGTAGCCATAGGTGGTGCTCAAATCGACACGCCAGTCGCCGAAATCGCCGCGCGCGCCGACGCTGGCGTAACGGTCTTCGAGATCGCCGTTGATGAACGGCACGAAGCCATCCGGGAACATCGCGGCCGAGTTGCGCGAGGGGATATCGTCGGAGCCGATGCCGCCGCGTGCGAACGCCGCCGAGGAGGCGTCGCGATCCTGGTAGGTGCCGGTGAAATACGCCTCGACGTTGTCGGTGATGCCGAACGTGCCATTGCCGGCCACCGTGGCGTTATCGACGCTGGAATCGCCGATCGTGCGTGGGTTGTCCCTGCCCGAGCGGTCGGAGCGGTTGCGGCTCAGGTACTCGGCAGTGATGCCCAGCGTGCCGCGATCACCAAGCTCCAGTCCGCAATAGGCGGATGTCAGGTCGTTTTCGCCGTCGCCACGCGAATACTGTCCGTAGCCGAGCACGCCTTCACAGCCGGCGCGCTGCTTGAGGGTGATATTCATGACGCCGGCGATGGCATCCGAGCCGTACTGGGCGGCGGCGCCATCACGCAGCACTTCGACCTGTTCGATCGCCAACACCGGGATCGTATTCAGATCGGTGCCGGTGGCGCCACGATTACGCGCGCCAAACAGGTTGACCAGCGACACGTTGTGGCGGCGCTTGCCATTGACCAGAACCAGCGTCTGATCGGCGCTGAGGCCTCGCAATGCCGCCGAATCAATCAGGTCAGCGCCATCGGCGCCGGTTTGCCGTGTGGAATTGAACGACGGCGCGATGAATTGCAGCGACTGCGCGAGATCGAACTGCGCACCCTGGGTGGCGGCCTTGTCCATCGGAATGATGTCTACTGGGACCAGGGTTTCGGTGTCCGAAGTGCCCTGCCGACGCGAACCCAGCACCATCACCTTGTCGAGTGATTTCGGATTGGCTTGATCCGCAGCAGCCTCGGCATCATCAGTAGCGTCCTGTGCCCAAACCGGCGCGGTGGTTCCCAGACTGATCAGTACAAACAACGGCAGGGCATTGCCCACGGCCGTAAACAGCAGCGATTTGCGCATGTTGACTCCCCTCGTCCCGGTAACGGCCGTCCCCAAATGCAGCCCGCTACGGCCTGGGCCGGCTGCGTTGTCGGTGCAAAACACCGACGGTCACCGGCAATGTACCGCGATGTGAACGACACGGGAAGATGCTGCCTGCTGCGCTGGTGGGTGCTGGTTGGTCGTGCCGATCATGCTGTTGTGGGAGCGGGCCTTGCCCGCGAACCACTTCGCGCGCAGAGCTTGCCCCAGACCTGATCTGGGGCGCGCTCCCACGAAAGCAACGCATTGAGCCTCGCGCACGAGGCGTGTTCCTGTCGGTGTGTACACTGAGCACCCGGGCAAGCGTATGGACTGGCAATGAATCTGCAACAATGGCAGCGCGAGGGCCGGGTATTTAACTGGCAGGGGCAGCACATTTTCCATCGTGATCAGGGTGATGGTGAGGTGCTTGTGTGCCTGCACGGATTCCCTACCGCATCGTGGGACTGGCATCGGCTGTGGCCGTCCCTGGTTGCCACACGGCGCGTGATCGCGCTGGACTTTCTTGGCTACGGGTTTTCCAGCAAGCCCGGCGACCATGTCTATTCGGTCTCCGAGCAGGCCGATATCGTGCTGGCGCTGGTGCGAGCCCTTGGTATCAGGCGGGCGCATGTGCTGGCCCATGATTTTGGCGACAGCGTGGCACAGGAACTGCTGGCGCGGCTGGCCGAGCAGGGCGCTGACCTGCCGCTGCGCCTGCTGTCGGTGTGCTATCTCAATGGCGGTCTGTTCATGGAAGCGGCAAGGCCGCGTTTGATCCAGCGTGTACTGCTTGGCCCGCTCGGGCCATGGTTGTCGCGGCGGTTGAGCTACCCGCGTTTTGCACGCAGTTTTGCCGCGATTTTTGGGTCGAATACACGACCCAATGCCAGCGAGCTCGGCGATTTTTGGCAGTTGATCGCGCATGACAATGGCCATCATCTCGCCCACGCGCTGATCCAGTACATTCCCGAGCGCCACCGACAGCGTGCGCGCTGGGTTGCGGCGATGCAGAACAGCCGCGTGCCGCAACGCCTGGTGATCGGCATGGCCGATCCGGTGTCGGGCTGGCGCATCGGCAAACGCTATCGCGAGCTGTTGCCGTCAGCCGATGTGGTCGAATTGCCGGGCATCGGCCACTACCCGCAGGTGGAAGCGCCGGACGCGGTGCTGGCGGCGCATGCGCAGTTCATGGCGAGGGTTGCGTCATAGCGTGTTACCCGCTGCCGCTGCGCTGCAACCACAGGATGCCGAGCAGATAAACAGTTGCGATCAGCCAGCGGCCGAGCGTTGCGCGCCGCGATGCCGGCGCCACCGCGACCGCAGTGGCGATCGCCATCAATATCACCGCAAACAGGCCGGTGGCACTGTGGCTCGGATCGAGTTCCGCAAAAATCGGCGCTTTTCGATCGGCCAGATCCATGGCCAGAAACACCACCATGTTGACCGCGTTGGAGCCGAACAGGTTGCCAAGGGCCAAGCCCGATGAACCCATGCGAAAGGCGGTGATCGAGGTGACCAGTTCCGGCAACGATGTAGACAGCCCGACCAATAACGTGCCGACGAAGGTTGTCCCCAAGCCACTGATTTCGGACACGCGCACGGCGGCTTCGGCAAACGGTCTGCCGAGCACGAGCAGAGCACCAGCCGCCATGGCAAACTGCAGCAGGGCCGGGTAGAGGCGCCTGTGGTGGCTGGTTGGCGTTGTCTCCGCGGCGACCGTGGTAGTGCGCACGCGGTTGCGGTACAGGGCATACATGCCCAGGCAATAAACGCTCGCCAGCAGCAGCGACTGCGGTGCCACGCCCAGTAATATCGACGTGGGCCGCAACATCACGAACAATGCCGCAGAGGCATTGAGCAACATCGCCAATGCCGCCAGCGCCATCACCTCGGCGCTGCG
>PFJA01000244.1 GCA_002782905.1 Lysobacterales bacterium CG_4_10_14_3_um_filter_64_11 | reverse complement strand
TTGGCCTCGATCGCGGCGCGCATCCGGGCGCAGGCGTCCATCGCCTCGGTCCGGTTGGCAGCGGGCAGGATCACGCCGAATTCCTCGCCTCCGATGCGCCCCACCAGATCGCGCGCGCGGAAGGCGGCGAGGGCGCGGCGGGCGACTTCGGCGATGACCGCATCGCCGACGGCATGTCCGTACGTATCGTTGATCGACTTGAATCGATCGATATCGAAAATCGCATAGGCGAGTTCCTTGCGGCCATCGGCGCTGCGCGCGACCGAGCGATCGAGCGCCGCCATGAAAGCGCGCCGATTGCTGAGCCCCGTCATCTCGTCGCTCGACGCCTTCTGTTCGAGCTGGCGTCGCGCCTCGGCGGCTGCGGCCGGGGTCAACCCATGTACGCCCCGGGTGGTGCCACGGCACCGATCCCCTGCCCCGGGGCGACCACTTTGATGGAGCGCCAGGCATTGCGGGCACAGCGGATTCTGAGCATCGATGGTGGTGGTATTCGCGGTGTGGTGCCCAGCCTGTGGCTCGCTCATCTGGAACAGAGCCTTGCTGTGCATGGCGCAGGCCCGGTTGCTGAGCAGTTTGACCTGCTGGTCGGCAACTCGACCGGCGCGTTGGTGGTGGCTGGTCTGGCGGCCGGCAAGCGCCCCGCCGAATTGGCGCGGTTGTATGAAGAAGCCAGCCGCGCGATCTTCCCTGATGCGCCAAAGCGCGTGTTGTCGCGTGCGCGGCGCATTGCCAGCCAGGGACTGTCGGCGCCAAAGTTCGATGGCCGCGGCCTGGATCGCGTGTTGCACCTGATTTTTGGCGACATCACGCTGGGCCAACTGCAACGGCCAGTGATGTTGCTGGCGTTCGACACCATCGCCCGTGCACCCGTGTTTTTCCGCAGCTACGCGCCCGAGCACCGCGATGTTCCGGTATGGGAAGCGCTGCGCGGCTCGGCGGCAGCCCCCGGTTATTTCCCGGCTCACTCCATGCACATCGGAGCGCGTGAGCTGGCAGTCATCGATGGTGGTGTTGTCGCCAACAACCCGGCGTTGTGCGCGATCGCCGAAGCATTGCGCTTCGATGAAGGCGTCGATACGCCACGGCAGTTGCTGCTGCTGTCGCTCGGCACCGGTCGCCACGCCTACCCGATCAGCGCCAATGCAGCTACAAGCTGGGGCGCCATGCAATGGGCGATGCCGTTACTCGATGTGGTGTTTGATGCGGCATCGGACAACAATGACGCTATCGCGCGGCTGCTGATTGGCGATGGCTACACTCGCATGCAGTTGCAGCTTGAGGCCGGCAGCCAGTTTCTCGACGACGCATCCAGCGAGAACATCCAGCGCCTGCACGAGCAGGCGTTGCAATACCTGCTCAAACCCGAAGTCGCGGCTCGACTGGCGCATGTCGGCGCGCAGTTGGCGAAACCGCGCACTGCCGCCCACAGCACGGCCAAGCCGATTAGCGCCCTTTGAATAGCGGCGTTCGGCGTTCGGCAAATGCACGCAAGGCTTCGGCCATATCCGCACTCTCCAGTACCGGCCCAAGGCGCGAAAACAACACCGCCAACTCGGCGGCATCGCCTGCGACCCGCGCATGGCGCGCCGACGCCAATGCCGCCTGTACACCCAGAGGTGCCTGCATCGCGATGCGCTCGGCGATCGCCAGCGCGGCAGATAATGTTTGTTCCGGCGGCACCAAGGCCTGTACCAGGCCAAGGCGGAATGCCTCAGCGGCGGAAAACTCCTCGCCGCTGAGGAGGATGCGCATGGCATTGCCCCAACCCACTTCCTGCGCCAGACGCACTGTCGCGCCGCCGCACGGGAAAAAGCCACGCTGCACTTCGAGTTGACCAAAACGCGCATCGCTGCCGGCGATGCGGATATCGGCCGCCAGCATCAATTCCACCGCGACCGTGAAGCTGACGCCGCGCGCCGCCACCACCATCGGCTTGCGCAGGCGCTTGCTTTCGTCCAGACCAAAGGGTTCGATGCAACCCTCAGGCAGGGCAATCCATTCGCCACGTGCCAGCACCGGCGCCCATTGCAACAGATCCAGACCAGCGGTGAAGTGTTCGCCGTGGCCAAACAACAGGCCGCAGCGCAGCTCCGGGTCGCGATCCAGCGCGCCATACGCTGCAGCCAATGCCAGATACATATCGACATCGAAGGCATTGCGCTTGTCGGCGCGATCGAACCCGATCAGCAACACGTGGCCACGGCGTTCAGTGGTGATTTTGTGATTTGTCATGGCCCTCAAAACCAATCGATCTGCATGTCGAATACGCTGCTGTCCATCGTTTCCAGCAGCCGCAACGCGGCTTCCACACTCGGCAGTTCGTGCTGAAAGAAAAACCGGCAGGCGTGCAGCTTGCCGCGATAAAACCGTGCGTCGGCGGCGTGCGCTGCCGGCAATGCCGCACTCGCTGTTTGTGCCTGCCGCAGCCACATCCAGGCCACACACAAATGCCCCGTCACGGTGAGGTACTGCGAGGCATTGGCGAGCCCTTGCCGCAACCGACCCGCCGCCAACTCGGCACCGATGCGCAGGGTCACGTCGGCCACACGCTTGGCGTATTGCGCCAGTGCCTGTGCATGCGCGATCAACTCGGGCTGGCTGGCGCACGCCTCGATCGTGCTGGCCATGGCATCGAGCAAGGCGCGCAGCCCGGCCCCGTTGTCGGTCAGCACTTTGCGGCCCAGCAAATCCAGCGCCTGAATACCGTTGCTGCCTTCGTGAATCGGGTTCAACCGGTTGTCGCGATAGAACTGTTCGACCGGGTACTCGCGGGTATAGCCATAACCACCCAGCACCTGAATCGCCAAATCATTGGCGCGCAAACACCACTCCGACGACCATGATTTGATGATCGGTGTAAGCAGCTCCAGCAAAGCCCCGGCGCGTGTGCGTTCGCCCTCATCGGGATCATGGCGATGGCGATCGACCAGCGTTGCCGCATACAACGCCAGCGCGTGCGCGCCTTCCACATACACCCGTTGTTGCAGCAACATGCGCCGCACATCGGCATGCTCGATGATTGCCACTGGTGGGCTTTGCGGGTCTTTTTGATCGGGATGCCGGCCCTGACGGCGCTCTTTGGCGTACGCCAGTGCGTATCGGTAACCGGCGTTGCCCAGCATGATCGCGCCAATGCCAACGCCTATCCGCGCTTCGTTCATCATCACGAACATCTGCGCCAGGCCACGATTTTCCGGCCCGACCCGATGGCCGATGCACGCGCCACGCTCGCCAAACTTGAGAAACGTATTGACGATGCCGCGCTGCCCAAGTTTGTGGTTGATGCCGGCGAGCCGCACATCATTTTCAGTACCGATGCTGCCATCAGCCGCCACCCGATAACGTGGCACGATGAACAGGCTGATGCCGCGCACACCCGGCGGTGCATCCGGCGTGCGCGCCAACACCATGTGCACGATGTTTTCCGCCAATTCGTGCTCGCCGCCAGATATCCACATCTTGGCGCCAGTGATGCGGTAATCGCCATCGTCAATCGGTTCGGCACGCGTCGTGATGTCGCCGAGCGAAGATCCGGCCTGGGTCTCGCTCAGGCACATGGTGCCGAAGTAACGCCCGGCCAGCAGCGGCGGCAGGAAGCGCCGCTGCTGATCGGGCGAACCGAAACGCTCGATCAGATGGGCCACGCCCTTGGTCAACATCGGGTAACCGGCGGTGGCTACATTGGCACCGGCAAACAGGGCATCGCAGGCCAACGCAACGGTGTACGGCAATTGCATGCCGCCGTGCGCCTCATCGGCACCTGCCGCGAAAAAACCGGCTTCCCGATAGGCTGCCAGTGCTTTGGCCACCGCTGGAACAAGATGCACCTTGCCGTCGCGCACGCGCGGTTCATTCAGATCGGCCTCGCGGTTGTGCGGCTGGAATTGCGTCACTGCCAACTGCTGCGCCACTTCGAGCGCGGCGTCGAAGGTATCGCGGTTGTGCTGGCAAAAATGCGGGTAACGTGCAAGTTGTTCCACCTGCAACACTTCATGCAGCACAAATTGCTGATGGCGTTGATCAATCAGATCCATTTCACGCATGCCCCTGCCTCCGGCTCCCTGCCGCTAATCTCAGGTCCACTCGGTCAACTCCTCGGCGGCACACAATTTGGCAAAGCTTGGCCGTGCCTTCATTCGCTGTGCCAGTGCGGCCAGCTGCGGCCATTGGGTGGCTGGGTGCGGCATGTTGCGCGACCAGCGCATCAACATGGTCAGCAGGAAATCGGCCGCGCTGGGTTTTTCGCCCAGTAAATACGGACCATTGCCCTGCAGGTGATCGTCGATGCGCTGCCACGCGGCTTCGATGCGCCCGCAGGCTTTGCCCTTGGCGACATCGGCATTGGCTTCGCCGGCGGCTTCGGCGGCTAAGAACCAGTACCGGAATGCTGGCTGCACGGTGTTGGCCAGGTGCAAAATCCACTGGTAGTAGCGTGCCCGCTCCAGGCTACCGACCGCCGGTGCCAGCGCCAGCGCCGGGAATGTATCTGCCAGATGCAGCAGCAGCGCTGCCGCCTCGCACGCCGGCTGGCCATCGATCAGCAGTGTCGGTACGACACCGTTGGGATTGAGCTTCAGGTAAGCGGCGCTGCGCTGTTCGCCGGCCTGCAGGTCGACGCGTTGCAGCCGGTACGGCGCGCCTGCTTCGATCAACAACCAATGCACCACAAAACTGGCCGCGCCGGGCGCGTAATACAGCGTATACATGTTCAAGCCCTCCGCTTTCGATGAATGGCCAAGCATAGACGAGTTGTCTGAGTTTGCGCAGCATCGCACTGCCTTGATTACAGCACTAGACGCACGGCACTTGACCTTTGCAACGATAACCGGTGCACTGCAACGCTACCCGAACGGACAAAAGCCATGGCTATCGACTGCCCGTTCCTCGACCACATCGGCAACACCCCGCTGATCCGGCTGCGCGCGGCCTCCGAGCGCACCGGCTGCGAGATTTTCGGCAAGGCCGAGTTCATGAATCCGGGCGGCTCGGTCAAGGATCGAGCAGCCAAGTACTTGCTGCTCGATGCGCTGGCGCGCGGAGTGATCGCCCCCGGCGGCACGGTGATCGAAGGTAGTGCCGGCAACACCGGCATCGGTCTTACCCTGGCCGGTAACGCGCTGGGACTGCACACCATCATCCTGATGCCCGATACGCAATCGGCGGAAAAGCAATCGGCGCTGCGCGGCATGGGTGCCGAACTGCGCACCGTGCCCGCCGCGCCTTACAGCAACCCGGACAACTACGTGCATCAGGCACGGCGCTTGGCTGAATCGATGGCCGTCACAGCCGTGGGCGGCGTGTTTTATGCCAATCAATGGGACAACCTCGCCAACCGCAATGGCCACACCGCGAGCACCGGCCCGGAAATCTGGGCGCAGACCGGTGGCCGGCTGGATGGCTTCATCTGTGCGGTGGGTACTGGTGGCACGCTCGCCGGTGTATCGGACTACCTCAAACAGCGACGCCCCGGGCTGGTCACCGCTGCCGCCGACCCAGACGGCGCGGCGATCTGCAGTTGGGTGAAAAACGGCGTATTGGCGTCGCAAGGCAGTTCGATCACCGAAGGCATCGGCCAGAACCGCATCACCGGCAATCTCGAGAGCGCACGCATCGATGATGCATTCACGATCCCAGACAGCGAATGGCTGCCCGTGCTGTGGGAGTTGATCGCTTCCGAAGGACTCTATGTGGGCACCTCCAGCGGCATCAATGTCGCCGGCGCCATCCGCCTGGCACAGCAGCTTGGGCCAGGCCACCGCATCGCCACCATCCTGTGCGACAGCGCCAGCCGCTATGAATCCAAGCTGTTCAACCCCGCTTTCTTGCATGGCAAAGGGCTGCAACCACCACCTTGGCTCCACCCACACTGATCGCACCCTGCCATTCAGGGTGTCGTCATCCTCATCCCCAAGCAACGGATCCGGGGGCGGAAATCGAGTAAGGCTTGCGAATTTCTGCTCCGTGCCTGCGGCGTTTGATCCGACCTGCGTTATTTCGCACCGATGACAAAACCCAGAGCATCCTGCGCCGACGGATGACTTTGACGGAACCCTGCCCTGCCATTAGTCATGGCGGCAACACAGGGCCGCTTGCGTTACCCTTGGCGATTAACGCTGTTCAACCAAGGATCACGCCCACCATGAATCACCGACTCGCAGTCACCCTCGCCGGCGCCCTTTCGCTAGCCCTCGCCGGTTGTTCCACCTCCGAGCCACCGGCCAAAGCCGATGCCACCGCCCCGACCAGCGAAGCCGCAAACCCTATGTTTACCGCCAGCTCCCTACCCTTTGGTTATCCGCCGTTCGACCAGATCCGCGATGAGCACTTTGCACCAGCGTTCGAAAAAGGCATGGCCGAACACGCCGCCGAAATCGAGGTGATCGCCAACAACGCCGAACCGGCGAGCTTCGATAACACCATCGTGGCGATGGAGCGCAGCGGCCAGTTGCTTGATCGGGTGCAGACCATCTTCTTCTCGTTGGCGGGTGCCAACACCAATGACGCGCTGGAACAGATCCAGACCGAAATGGCACCGAAGCTGTCCGCGCACCAGGATGCCATCGCGCTCAACAGCAAGCTGTTCGAGCGCGTCCGGTCGTTGTACGAGCAGCGCGACACGCTCGGTCTCGATGCCGAATCGAACTACCTGCTGGAGCGTTACCACACCGACTTTGTGCGCGCAGGCGCCAAGCTGTCGGACGCCGACAAGGAAAAACTCAAGGCCATCAATAGTGAACTGGCCTCGCTGCAAACCCTGTTCAGCCAGAACGTACTGAAGGAAACCAATGCCTCGGCAATCGTGGTCGATACCCGCGACGAGTTGGCGGGTCTGTCGGACAACGCGATTTCGGCAGCGGCACAGGCAGCCAAGGCGGCCGGCAAGGAAGGCAAGTTCGTGCTGGCGATGATGAACACGTCCGGTCAGCCAGCACTGGCCGCGCTCGAAAATCGTGCGTTGCGTGAGCGTATTCAGACCACCTCGGTAGGCCGCGGCAGCCATGGTGGCGAGTTCGACAACCGCGCCACCATTGCCCGTGTCGCCAAGCTGCGTGCCGAACGTGCGCAGTTGATGGGTTACGCCAACCATGCCGCCTACAGCCTGGAAGACCAGACTGCGCGAACCACCGACGCCGTCAACACGATGCTTTCCGACCTGGCTCCGGCAGCGGTGGCCAACGCCGGCAAGGAAGCGGCTGACATGCAAAAGCTGATCGACGCCGAGAATGGTGGCTTCAAACTGGCAGCCTGGGACTGGGCCTATTACGCCGAGAAGGTGCGCAAGGCGCGCTACGATTTCGACGAGTCGCAGCTACGCCCTTACCTTGAGCTCGACAACGTGCTGCAAAACGGTGTTTTCTTTGCCGCCAACCAGCTCTACGGCCTGAGCTTCAAGGAGCGCACCGACCTGCCGGTCTATCAGCCGGACGTACGCGTGTTCGACGTGTTCGATGCCGATGGCAGCCAGCTCGCGATCTTCATCGCCGATTACTACGCCCGTCCATCCAAGCGTGGTGGCGCCTGGATGAATGCCTACGTCTCGCAATCGGGCCTGATGGGCACGCATCCGGTGGTGGCCAATCACCTGAACATTCCCAAGCCGCCAGCGGGTGAGCCGACGCTGCTCACTTTCGACGAAGCCAACACCATGTTCCATGAGTTTGGCCATGCCCTGCACGGCATGTTCTCCAACGTGCGCTACCCGCGCTTCAGCGGCACCAGTGTGCCGCGCGACTTTGTGGAATATCCTTCCCAGGTCAACGAAATGTGGATGACCTGGCCGGAAGTGCTGGCCAACTATGCCAAGCATTACCAGACGGGTGAGCCGATGCCGCAAGTGTTGCTGGACAAGGTGATGGCCACCCAGAAATTCAACCAGGGCTTCGCCACCACCGAGTATCTTGCCGCCTCGTTGCTCGATCAGGCATGGCATCAGATGCCCCCTGAACAGGTGCCCGATACCGATGGCGTGCTGGCATTCGAGGCGAATGCGCTCAAACAGGCCGGCGTCGATTTTGCGCCGGTGCCGCCGCGCTATCGCAGCACCTACTTCTCGCACATCATCGGTGGCTACGCGGCCGGCTACTACAGCTACATCTGGAGCGAAGTGCTGGATGCCGACAGCGTTGAATGGTTCAAGGAGAATGGCGGCCTGAAGCGTGCGAACGGCGACCATTTCCGCAACACCCTGCTCTCACGCGGCGGTGCTGAAGATGCAATGACGCTGTTCGCCAACTTCCGTGGCCGTGCGCCCGACACCAAGCCGCTGCTGGTGCGTCGCGGCCTGGATGGCGGCAAGCAATAATCCAACCACCACCAAGGAAGGAACCTCTGAACAAGCTTCATCGACGTCATTGCGAGCCGTCTGGTCCGGTGGCTGGAACTGCACACGGACCATAAACTCGACGGACGGTGGGTAACGCTTTTGATCCGCAAAGGACGCAAGAAACGCAAAGGAAAGCGCAAATAACATTCCGGGGTGGATGTCGATTACACCGCTACGCGGTGCCCCGGGTTTCGGCCCGCTGGGCCTCTACCCGGGCTACAACGGCACTCTGAGCATTTCTGGAATGCCCGCCGCTGCGCTCCGCGCAATGACAACTTGTTCGGAGCATCCCGCAAGAAATCACGATGCAAACAAAAGGGGCCGCAAGGCCCCTTTTGTCGATGTGGCTGTTGATGTGACGCAGCGCGTTGGCGACAACGTCAGCTCAGACTGCGCTTGCGGGCGCGAATCTCACGATGCAGCGGATCGACCTTGGCCAGGTATTGCTTGGCCAGCACACGCACCACAAAGGTCTGGTCACGATCCATTACCAGTTCATGAAAACGGCTGTGCAGGCGATCTTCGGTTTGTTCCAACTGGTCGATTTGCGCCACATCGGCCTTGTGCAAGCCCGAACTCAGGCTGGCATAGGTTTTCTGGAACTCGGCCACGGGCCCACTTGCTTTGCCTTTGCGCCCTGACTTGGTGGTAACCGCTTCGGACAGGTTTTCGGCCAGACTGGCTTTGGTCTTGGCCAATTGTGAAAACAGCGCTCGCAGGCGCTTGTCGTCAACGGATTGCGAAGCGTGCTCGAAGAAATCCACGCCATCACGGCTGATTTCGAGCAAATCGGAAAGGCTGGTCAGGGAATCGGTCATCAATGGCTCCTGGCGGGCGGCACAGCAGGCAAAGCCGTGCTTTGGAAGACAGGCGGGATTGCAAAAACGGCTTGCAGTCACGGACATCGGCGGTGGCGCGTTGTGGCTGACACCACTCACAACCGGATGAGGGTAACAGTTTTGGCGTTAATGTTTCGTTAAAACGCACCGCAATGGGTCATGGTCTTTATCTATAAACATAATTATATTCAATACATTAAATAACATTGTTGATGTCAATTCGGCGTTTTGTACACACGTCGGAATCCGCCAAACAGAACCGCGTCAGCGGCCTCGCTCGCAACGGCACAGGCGTTGCAGAAGGGCCGCTGCACCTCTCGCCCATCGCACTCGCGCGAACCCTCGCGCGGCGCCGCGCACCCGTTTCTTGCGCAAGGATACGGGGGCAAAACCGGCATAGCCGAGACCTGGCGAGCATCGGTTCCGCCAATGCCAGCAGTGATCGGCGTGCGGGTCATCCATGGTCTACGCGTATAATCGTCAGTCGGGTTTCGACCCTCCCCCTTTCGATGCCAACCCGGAGCACTGCATGAGCGACTCATTCGCCACCAAGTCACGCCTCGACGTCAACGGCCGTCAGTTCACCTACTTCAGCCTCGACACGCTGGGCAAGCAGTTCAACATCAAGCGACTGCCGTTTTCCATGAAGGTCTTGCTTGAAAACCTGCTGCGCAACGAAGATGGCGTGGCGGTGACCAAGGCATCGATCGAAGCCGTGGCGCAGTGGCGCCCGCACGCCGAGCCGAGCACCGAGATCGCCTTCATGCCGGCGCGCGTGGTGTTGCAGGACTTCACCGGCGTGCCGTGCGTGGTCGATCTGGCCGCGATGCGTGATGCGGTGGTGAAACTCGGCGGCGATGCCGCCAATATCAACCCGCTGATCCCCTCCGAATTGGTTATCGATCACTCGGTGCAGGTCGATTCGTTCGGCACGGCCGAATCGCTCGATATCAACGGCCGCATCGAGTTCCAGCGCAATGGCGAACGCTACAGCTTCCTGCGCTGGGGTCAGAAGGCGTTCGACAACTTCAAGGTGGTGCCGCCGGACATCGGCATCGTGCATCAGGTGAACCTCGAAAACCTGGCGCGCGTGGTTATGGAGCGCACCATTGATGGCGAGCTGTATGCGTTCCCGGACACCGTGTTCGGAACCGATTCGCACACCACCATGATCAACGGCCTGGGGGTGTTGGGCTGGGGTGTGGGTGGTATCGAGGCCGAAGCTGCCATGCTTGGCCAGCCCAGCTCGATGCTGATTCCGCAAGTGGTCGGCTTCAAGCTCACCGGCAAGCTGCCCGAGGGTGCCACTGCCACCGATCTGGTGCTCACCGTTACCCAGATGCTGCGCAAGCACGGCGTGGTCGGCAAGTTCGTCGAGTTCCATGGCGATGGCCTGAACCATTTGCCGCTGGCCGATCGCGCCACCATCGCCAACATGGCCCCGGAATACGGTGCCACCTGCGGTATTTTCCCGATCGATGACGAGTCGCTCAACTACCTTCGCCTGACCGGCCGCGATGAGGCACAGGTGGCGCTGGTCGAGGCTTATGCCAAGGCGCAAGGCCTGTGGCGCACCGACGATGAGGCCGAATACAGTGCCAGCCTGCACCTCGACATGAGCGAAGTGAAGCCATCTCTGGCCGGCCCGAAGCGCCCGCAGGACCGGGTGTTGCTGAGCGACATGAAAAAAAGCTTCCACGACAACCTTGCTGGCCTCAGCGCCAATCGCACGCAGAAAAATGGTGCTATCGCCAAGTTTGAGGGCGAAGGTGGCGCGGCGGCGGTTGGCCATGCTGCCTCACAGACGGCGTCGACCAAGGCGCCAGCCAATGCCCAGGATTTCACGCTCAAGGATGGCGCGGTAGTGATTGCCGCCATCACCTCGTGCACCAACACCTCCAACCCGGCAGTGATGCTGGGTGCTGGCCTGTTGGCGCGCAACGCGGTCAAGCGCGGCCTCAAGCCCGCGCCGTGGGTGAAGACCTCGATTGGTCCCGGCTCGCTGGTGGTCACCGATTACCTGAAGAAAGCCAACCTGCTGGGCGATCTGGAGGCGCTTGGCTTCTATGTCGTCGGCTACGGCTGCACCACCTGCATCGGCAACTCCGGGCCACTGCCGGAAGCCGTGTCCAAAGCCATTGCCGATGGCGAGTTGGTGGTCAGCTCGGTGCTCTCGGGCAATCGCAACTTCGAAGGCCGCGTGCATCCGGAAGTGAAGATGAACTACCTCGCCTCGCCGCCGCTGGTGGTGGCGTACGCCCTGGCCGGCAGCATCGATATCGACCTCACCCACGAGCCACTGGGCACCGGCAGCGATGGGCGCCCGGTATTCCTCAAGGACATCTGGCCCAGCAGCAAGGAGATCAGCGACACCATCATTGCCGCCATCGGCCCGGACATGTTCAAGAAGATCTATGCCGACGTGTTCAAGGGCGATTCGCGCTGGAACCAGATCGCCTCGCCCGATGGTGCATCGTTTGCCTGGGACGACGCCTCCACCTACATCAAAAACCCGCCGTACTTCGATGGCATGAGCATGGCGGTTGGCACGATTGCGGACATTCACGGTGCCCGCGTGCTCGGCCTGTTCGGCGACTCGATCACCACCGATCATATTTCCCCGGCCGGCAACATCAAGGCCAGTTCGCCGGCGGGCAAGTTTCTGCAGGGGCGCGGTGTGCAACCGGTCGATTTCAACTCCTACGGCTCGCGGCGCGGCAACGATGACGTGATGGTGCGCGGCACTTTTGCCAACATCCGCATCAAGAACCTGATGCTGGGCGGCGAAGAAGGCGGCAACACCATCCACTACCCATCGGGCGACACGCTGGCAATCTACGATGCCGCCATGAAGTACAAGGCCGACGGCGTGCCGTTGGTGGTGATGGCCGGCAAGGAATACGGCACCGGCTCCTCGCGCGACTGGGCCGCCAAGGGCACCACCCTGCTCGGCGTCAAGGCAGTCATCGCCGAGAGTTTCGAGCGCATCCACCGCTCGAATCTGGTTGGCATGGGCGTGTTGCCGTTGCAGTTCGACGACGGCCAGAACGCGCAATCGCTCGGTCTCAAGGGTGATGAAGTGTTCACCATCACCGGCCTGAACGACGGCGCCGGCAAGGTTGCCACGGTCACCAGCAAGCGCGGTGATGGCTCCAGCGTTACCTTCAAGGCCAAGGTGCTGCTGCTGACGCCGAAGGAAGTGGAATACTTTCGCCACGGCGGCATCCTGCACTACGTACTACGCCAGCTCGCTGCGAAGAAAGCGGCCTGATTTCCAACAAGCCGCGCACATAACACCTCCGGTAACCCGGGTTGAGGCGAAGCCGCAACCCGGGCCCCCGCACCCATTCACCGCGACTGCCGAAACCCGGACGCATCGCGCTGGCGAAATCCGTGGCCAACACACCGCCACGCGATACCGGGGCGCGAACGCCACGCAACGCGTTGCTAACGCAGCACCGGCTGCCATTGAAGCGCGATCATGCGCCAGTCGCCGCCATCGAGCCGCCACGAACTGTCTACCTGGTACGCTTGCGCCTGATCCGGCAACAGGCCTTGGCCACCCGACAACACCGCGTTGAATGCCACGCGCGCGCGGCCGGCACTCATCTCGACGGTCAGTGGCCCAGCGAGCAGGCCAATTTGCCGGAAGCGCAGGAAATACAAGCGTGCCATCTGCGATGCTCCCTGACGATCCATGGCTTGCGGCCCGACAAAATCGTCGGCAATCACGTCCATCAGCGCGCCATGCTGCTGCTGGGCCAGCGCGTCGAGAGTGGCTTGTACCTGCCGCCGCAAGGCGGCTTCGGCATCTTCGCGTCCACAGCCGGCGATAGCCAGCAAAAAAAGCAGCAGCGCTGTGCCGCTTGCCTTGCAGCCGTGCCGGGCCTGTGCTCCAATCGGTGTAAAGGCGAACGCATGCGTACGGAGCGTCCGACACGCTGGCGATCGAACATCACGCATCTGGGAGGATGTATTCATGAGTTTGCAAAGGCCGTGGCTGGATTCGTATCCAAAAGGTGTCCCTGAGCAGATCGACATCAGTCAGTACCAGTCGATCCTCTCGGTTCTCGATCAGGTATGCGAAAAGTACCGCGACAAGCCCGGCTTCGCCAGTTTTGGCACCCAACTCAGCTATGGCGAAGTCGAACGCCTCAGCCGTCAGTTCGCCTCCTATCTGGTCAACGAACTCAAACTCAAGAAGGGTGACCGTGTCGCACTGATGATGCCGAACCTGCTGCAGTACCCCATCGCCATCTTCGGGGTACTGCGGGCCGGCATGACGGTGGTCAATACCAACCCGATGTACACCGCGCGCGAGTTGAAACATCAACTGGTGGATTCCGGCGCCTCCGCCATTGTGGTATTGGAGAACTTCGCCCACACCGTGGCTGAAGTGCTGTCCGAAACATCCATCAAGAAAGTACTGGTCACCGGCGTCGGCGACATGTTGAAGTTCCCCAAGGGCGCGGTCGTCAATTTCATGTTGCGCCATGTCAAAAAGCAGGTACCCACCTACAAGATCCCCGGCGCCATCGGGTTTCGTGAGGCGTTGGCACTCGGTGCCAAAAAGGCTTGCCCGGAAGTCACGGTAACCCTGGATGACATTGCCTTCCTGCAATATACCGGCGGCACCACCGGCGTGGCCAAAGGCGCGATGCTGACACACCGCAATCTGGTCTCCAACATGGAGCAGTCGTGTACCTGGCTCGGCCAGAACATCACCTATGGCGAAGAAGCCATCATCACCGCACTGCCGCTCTATCACATCTTTGCGCTAACCGCGAACTGTCTGGTGTTCATGAAGTTCGGCGGGCTCAATCATTTGATCGCCAACCCGCGCGATATGGCCGGGTTTGTAAAGACCTTGCAGAACACGCGCTTTACCGCAATCACCGGTGTCAACACGTTGTTCAATGGCCTGCTCAACACCCCGGGCTTCGACAAGATCGATTTTTCACCGATGCACCTCAGCCTCGGCGGCGGCATGGCGGTGCAACGCGCGGTCGCTGAGCGCTGGAAGCAGGTCACCGGCGTCACCCTGATCGAGGCCTATGGCCTCACTGAAACCTCGCCCGCCGCGTGCATGAATCCGATGGGGCTGGCCGACTTCAATGGCGCCATCGGCCTGCCCATTTCATCGACCGATGCTTGTGTCAAAAGTGATGAAGGCGAAATCCTGGCCACCGGCGAAGTCGGCGAGTTGTGCATCAAGGGGCCACAGGTAATGGCGGGTTACTGGCAACGCCCGGAGGACACCGCGCAGGTGATCGACCGCGAGGGCTGGTTGCATACCGGCGACATGGCGCGCATGGATGAAAAGGGATTTTTCTACATCGTTGATCGCAAGAAGGACATGATTCTGGTATCCGGTTTCAACGTCTATCCAAACGAGATCGAGGATGTGATTGCCCTGATGCCGGGTGTTCTCGAAGTGGCTGCAGTGGGCGTTCCGGACGAAAAATCGGGCGAGGCGGTGAAGGTGGTTGTGGTCAAAAAAGACCCTGGCCTGAGCGTTGCGCAGATCAAGGCGTTCTGCCGCGAGAACCTCACCGGCTACAAGCAGCCGCGCTACATCGAGTTCCGCAATGAATTGCCGAAATCGAACGTCGGCAAGATTTTGCGGCGCGAGTTGCGCGAAAGCGCGAATTAGGGGTTTCGATTCGCCAGAAAACAGCCATGTACCATGTAGCCCGGGTTATAGCCGCGTAGCGGCGAAACCCGGGGAACCGCGTAGCGGCGGCCGCTCCTGTGCATCCATGCACTCGCGGCACTTGCACGTCCATGTGCATCGAAACCCGGGGTACGTAGTGCCGGCGCAGCCTTCGGCCACCTCGCGCAACGTCCCGGGTTACGGCCTGCGGCCTTCAACCCGGGCTACACCAACCGATCGATGCCGGCTCAATCAACCCGCTTCGGGGCGCATGTACGGGAACAGCAACACATCGCGTATCGACGGGCTGTCGGTCAGCAGCATCACCAGCCGGTCGATGCCGATGCCCAGGCCACCAGTGGGCGGCAGCCCCACTTCCAGCGCGCGGATGTAATCGGCGTCGTAGTGCATGGCTTCATCATCGCCGCTGTCCTTGGCATCCACCTGCGCGCGAAAACGCGCGGCCTGATCTTCCGGGTCGTTCAGCTCGGAAAAACCATTGGCAATCTCGCGCCCGAGAACAAACAATTCAAAGCGATCGGTGATGCCCGGCTCGCTGTCCGACTCACGCGCCAGTGGCGACACTTCCACCGGGTAATGGGTGATGAACGTCGGCTGGATGAGGTCATGCTCTACCGTCTTCTCGAAGATCTCCAGCAACAAGCGGCCCCATCCGTAATCGGCTTTCACATGCACGCCCAGCCGGGCACAGTGCGCCGCCAGCGCATCACGATTGCAGCAGTCGGCAATGCCGATCTGCGGGTTGTAATGGCACACCGCCTCGTCCATGCGCCAGCGCCGAAACGCCGACCCAAGATCAATTGCCGTACCTTCCCATGAGATATCCGAGCGGCCCAGCACTTCGGTGGCGACATCGCGGATGACTGCTTCGGTAAGATCCATGATCTCGACGTACGTTGCGTACGCCTGATAGAGCTCCAGCATGGTGAACTCGGGATTGTGCCGAGTGGACACGCCCTCGTTGCGAAAATTGCGATTGATTTCGTAAACCCGCTCCATGCCACCCACCACCAGCCGCTTGAGATACAGCTCCGGTGCGACACGCAGATACAACTGCAAATCCAGCGCATTGTGATGGGTGACGAACGGCCGCGCAGTTGCGCCACCGGGGATGTAATGCATCATCGGCGTTTCGACTTCGAGAAAATTGCGCGTATCGAGCCAACTGCGCATTGCGCGGATGATCCGCGAGCGCAGCACGAACACCGCGTGCGACTCGGGCGACACGATCAGATCGACATAGCGTTGTCGATAGCGTTGCTCGACATCCGCCAGCCCATGCCACTTGTCCGGCAACGGCCGCAGCGATTTGGTCAACAGGCGAATCTGATCGGCTTTCACCGACAGCTCGCCAGTGCGGGTACGCATCAGTGAGCCGTGCACGCCGATGATGTCGCCGACATCCCAGCCCTTGAATGCCTCGTAAGCTGCCTCGCCCACCGCCGCACCTTGCAAAAACAACTGCACGCGGCCGCTCATGTCCTGAATCTGCACAAAGCTGGCCTTGCCCATCACCCGCTTGGCCAGCATCCGCCCGGCCAGTGCCACCTGCCCGGCTTCGGTCTGCAACGCCTCGCTGCTCCAGCGCTCGGCATCGGCGTAAGCCGCCTGCAAGTCGCCGGCATGGTGGCTACGCCGAAAATCGTTGGGAAACGCGACACCTTGCTCGCGCAACGCTGAAAGTTTGGCGCGACGCTCGGCAATCAGATGATTTTCGTTGACGGCTGGTGGATGGGTGTCGTTATGGTCGGTCATGGGCTCGGCTTTTCAAGATTTTGCGCGGGGCTCGTGTTCGGGTTGGGGCGTATGCGCTCGAATATCAACACACCCGGAAACTCATGAAACCGCCGCGAGCGGTCCGAGTGCAAGGCGCACGGAGCGCAGGAACCGAAGTGTACATGCGGCCACATGAGGATTCCGAGCGCCGCGCAACCCCGCCATCGGGTCGCGTAGCAGGTTTCAAACGGTTCCCACCCGTTTCGCGCCGGCTTCCAGCCCCGCCTTCAAACTCGATTCGACAAACTCATCGAGGTCACCATCGAGCACTTTTTGCGTGTCGGTGCGTTCGATCCCGGTACGCAGATCCTTGATCCGCGACTGATCGAGCACGTAGTTGCGAATCTGGCTACCCCAGCCGATATCTGACTTGGTGGCCTCCACCGCATCGCGCTCGACGTTGCGCTTGCGTACTTCCATTTCGTACAGCTTGGCCGCCAGCATTTTCATCGCCGTGTCGCGGTTGGCGTGCTGGCTGCGGCCAGTCTGGCACGCCACCACGATGCCGGACGGCTCGTGGGTGATACGCACCGCCGACTCGGTCTTGTTGACATGCTGGCCACCCGCACCCGATGAGCGGTAGACATCGGTGTGCAGATCGGCGGGGTTGATCTGGATGTCGATGGTGTCGTCAACCTCGGGGCTGACAAATACCGAGGTAAACGACGTGTGCCGGCGATTGTCGGAATCGAATGGCGACTTGCGAACCAGGCGATGCACACCGGTTTCGGTCTTCAACCAGCCGTAGACATAATCGCCCTCGACCCGGAACGTCGCCGATTTGATGCCGGCCACTTCACCAGCGCTGACTTCCATCAGCTCGGTTTTCCAGCCACGCGATTCGCACCAGCGCAGATACATGCGCAGCAGCATCTCCGCCCAATCCTGCGCCTCGGTGCCGCCAGCACCGGCCTGAATGTCGACGAAGGCGTTGCTGGCATCCATCTTGCCGGAGAACATGCGCTGAAACTCCAGCGCATCGAGCTCGCTCACCATGGTTTGCACATCAGCGGCAACGGCGTCGGCGGTCTCGGCATCCTGCTCGGATTCGGCAAGATCAAGCAGCTCGCTGGCGCTGAGCAAAGTGCCATCGAGCCGCTCGATGGTCAGTACGTTCTTTTCCAGCAACGAACGCTCCCGACCCAGCGCCTGCGCGCGCTCGGGATCGTTCCAGACATCGGGGTGTTCCAGTTCACGGGTGACTTCTTCGAGGCGTTCCTTTTTGACATCGAAGTCAAAGAAACCCCCTCAGCGACAACAACCGACCGTGCAGGTCGGCGATGCGCTGGCGAATCGGATTGAGCTCAAGCATGGTTGCTACGGCTACACAGGCAGGGAATGGGGGCAAAGGATAACAGACCGCTGTGCGGTGCAGCAGATACTGCATGGCGTTCGCCCAATGATCGAGCGTAGCCCACACGATCGAGCGTAGCCAACAACCTAATCCGAACCCGCCACCACCTCGATCTGCCGCGCGTCGTTTACCCGGACGTGAGTCTGATAGTAGTACTTGCTGGTGGGATGGCCGTTGGCAAAAAACACGATTCGCACACGTCGCGCCTCGCCGTTGACCCGCAGTTGCTTGCCAATCAGGCCAGCGCGCAAATCGGTACCCAAGCGCAGTTCCAGTGCGCGAACTGCCGTTGGCGTGAGCACGAGAGTGAGGTTGCGCTGATCACGATAATCGAGTTCGGTGTTGAGGTAGGTGTAGCCAGGGTCCGTACCCATGGCTTGAATACGCACCAGAAACGGCCCCGGCACGCCGCGCGGCGCGGCAGCAGCGGCGAGCTGTATCGCCTCGTATGGCGTTGTGCCGACAACACCTGCCGCCTTGTCGGCGCGGTGACGTTGATCGACGGTTGCGCAACCGCTGGCGATAACCGCGATCAGCAGACCACTGAGAATTCCCTTTCGCAACATGCGATCTCCCGGTAACGGGCTTTCAAGGCAATGGCAAACGTGAATCCAAGTTTGCCAAAACACGATTCAACAAGCAATGCAGTCCGCCGCTCAAACCTGCGGTGCCGGCCCGCCAATGCTACCCGGCGCCGGTTTGCCCGAATCGTCACCGGCACGCGGTGGCTTGTCGTTGACGCCCCAATTCACCGGTGGTGCCGGCGGCCGGCCATTCATGATCGAATCGATCTGGCTGGCGTCGATGGTTTCATAAAGCAGCAGCGCTTCGGCCATCGCATGCAGCTTGTCAATGTTGTCGCTGAGTATCTTGCGCGACCGGGCATAGGCGCGATCCAAAATGTCGCGGACCACGGTATCGATCTTGCGCGCGGTATCATCGGATACGTTCTTGTGCTGGGTGACCGAGCGGCCGAGGAACACCTCGTCCTCTTCTTCGCCGTAGGATACCGGCCCCATCTCGTCGGACAGCCCCCACTTGGTGACCATGTTGCGCGCCATCTTGGTGGCACGCTCGATGTCATTGCTGGCACCGGTGGTGACCTTGTCCGGCCCGAAGATCAGCTCCTCGGCGACGCGGCCGCCATACAGCGAGCACAACTGCGATTCGATGGAGACCTTGTTGTAGCTGTACTTGTCGCCCTCGGGCAAATACATGGTCACGCCCAGCGCGCGGCCACGCGGAATGATGGTGACCTTGTATACCGGGTCGTGCTCGGGCACCAGGCGCCCGACGATGGCGTGCCCCGCTTCATGGAACGCGGTCAGCTTTTTCTCGTCCTCGCTCATCGCCATCGAGCGGCGCTCGGCACCCATCATGATCTTGTCGCGGGCCTTGTCGAAATGCTCCATGCGCACATTGCGCGCATTTTCACGGGCGGCAAACAGCGCCGCCTCATTGACCAGATTGGCGAGATCGGCGCCGGAGAAACCGGGCGTACCGCGGGCAATGGTCATCGGGATCACATCGTCGGCCAATGGCACCTTGCGCATGTGCACTTTCAGAATCTGCTCGCGGCCCTTCACATCGGGCAGCCCCACCACCACCTGGCGGTCAAAGCGGCCCGGGCGCAGCAGTGCCGGGTCGAGCACGTCGGGACGGTTGGTGGCGGCGATCACGATCACGCCTTCGGTGCCCTCGAAGCCGTCCATTTCCACCAGCAATGCATTCAGCGTCTGCTCGCGTTCGTCGTGGCCACCGCCAAGGCCGGCACCACGATGGCGGCCAACGGCGTCGATCTCATCGATGAAGATGATGCACGGCGCGTGCTTTTTGGCCTGCTCAAACATGTCGCGCACGCGACTGGCGCCGACGCCAACGAACATCTCGACGAAATCCGAACCGGAGATGCTGAAAAACGGTACCTTGGCCTCACCGGCAATGGCACGCGCCAGCAAGGTCTTGCCGGTGCCGGGCGGGCCCACCATCAGCACACCGCGCGGTATCTTGCCGCCGAGCTTCTGGAACTTGCCCGGATCGCGCAGAAACTCGACCAGTTCGGCGACTTCTTCCTTGGCCTCATCGCAACCGGCGACATCGGTGAAGTTGACCTTGATTTGATCCTCGCCCTGCATCTTGGCGCGCGAGCGGCCAAAGCTCATCGCGCCACGGCCACCACCACCGGCCTGCATCTGGCGCAAAAAGTAGATGAAGATGCCGATGAACAGGATGTAGGGCAGGAAATTGAGCGCGATAACCAGCAGCGACGGCCCACTCGGCGCGGTCTGATCGATCGCCACCTTGTGAAAGATCAGATCGTTGACCAAGTCCTTGTCGCCGGGGTTGATGGTCTTGAACTTGCTGCCATCCTTGCGCTCGCCGTTGATGGTGACACGATCATCATCGATCTTGACGCGCGAGACTTGATCTTCGCGCACCATCTGCACGAATTCGTTGTACTGCACCACATCCGCGCGCACGCTGTTTTCGGAAAAGCTCTGGAACACGCCCATGAGCACCACCGCAACGATTACCCAGATCAGCAGGTTTCTGGCCAGTTCATTCATCGACAACGTCCTCGTGGGCCGGAACAAACCGTACCGGCATTATACGTGATGGGAATCTCTTGAAACCTTTGCCAGCGGCCCGACGGCAAGGCGCACGGAGCGGTCGCTTTCGGCATCCTGCCTCACGCAACACTTGCACATCCCTGTGCGGCGCAGGAACCGCAGGCAGCAGGTTTCAAGAGGGCTCCCTAATGTTTGCCAGTGGCCAGCGCATATACCTCGGGTGAACGACTCCGCGATGCCTTGGGTTTGCGCACCGCCACCTTGCGATAGCGTTTGCGCAGATCCGCGACATAGGCATCGAAGCCCGAGCCCATGAACAGCTTGGTCAGAAACACACCACCTTCGCGCAAATGCACCTGCGCGAAGTCCCGCGCCAACTCAGCCAAGTACATTGCCCGCGGCACATCCACCGCCGACATACCGCTCATATTGGGGGCCATATCCGATAGCACAAGGTCTACGGCATCGCCGGCCAACAGCGACTGGAAGCACGACAATGTCTCAGCTTGCCTGAAGTCCCCGTGAAGAAACTCGACACCGGCGATCGGCGGCATTTCCAGAATATCCAGCGCCAGCACCCGGCCGCTGTGCCCGAGTTCACGGCGGGCCACCTGCGCCCAGCCACCGGGCGCCGCGCCCAGATCGACGATCACCATGCCCGGCTTGATCCAAACATCGCGCGCAAGCAGTTCTTCGAGCTTGAACGCGGCACGCGAACGCATGCCTTCGGCCTGGGCGCGCTTGACGTACGGATCATTGAAATGTTCTTGCAGCCAACGCTGGCTGCTCTTGCTGCGCGCCATGGGTCATTATCGGGTGATCGGGCGGTCATGATACCCTTGGCAACCGCCTGAAACCTACTGCGCGGCCCGATTGCTGCGTTGCGCGGTGCTCGCAATCCTCACGCACGAGAAAGTACACTGCGGTTCCCGTGCCAGGTGTGCCTTGCACTCGGACCGCTCGCGGCGGTTTCATGAGGTTTCCCTTTCGCCCCATGTGCCTGCGTTGCGGCACTCCCACAGATCGATACGACACCATGGCCAAACCGCTTCTCGCCGCCCAGGCACGCTATCTGCGCAGCCTCGGCCATCCCCTCAAACCGGTCATTCTGGTCGGTGCCAAGGGCATCACCCCGGCACTGCTGGCCGAACTGGGCGAAACCCTGAATCACCATGAACTGTTGAAGGTGAAGGTGTCCGCCGGCGATCGCGAGTTACGCGATGCCTGGATTGCCGAACTGCTGGCCGGTTGCGATGCCACGCTGGTGCAGCGCATTGGCAACACGGCCCTGCTCTATCGCCGGCACTCCGAAAACCCGCAGATTGTGTTGCCCACACGCTGAGTGTCGCCGTGCAGATTGCTCACGAACCGCTGGAGTTTCGCTATGTGCTGCGTGGGGTGGCGCGCGAGGGTGTGCTGCTCAACGAGCGCCTGCTCAGCAGCAGCTTCATCCTCAGCGCGAACCAGTTGATCGAATCCTGGGCAGTGTCGGAAGCCGCACCCCTGCAAGCGGGTGATCTCGAACCACTGCTGGCACTGGACCCGGAACTGATCATCGTTGGTACCGGTGCACGATTGCAGTTTCCGGCGCCAGCGGTGCAGGCGCACGCGCTGAGCCGTGGCATCGGTATCGAGTTCATGGATAACGCCGCTGCCGCCCGCACCTTCAATCTGCTCGCCAGTGAATCCCGGCGTGTGGTGGCTGGTTTCGTAGTGGGTTGAGCCGAGCCCTAACGCAGCTGATGCGTGACGCCGGATTCAACCGCGGCAAAACGACTGGTAATCGATGTACCCCGGAAAAGCCCGACCCGGCGCGCACACCGCGCAGTCGGGATCGGGTTTCAGTCGCGTCTCGCGAAAGCGCATCGTCAACGCATCGAACTGCAACAGACGGCCGCTCAATGATTCGCCGATAGCGAGCAGCAGCTTGATCGCCTCGCTGGCCTGAATCAGGCCGATCACGCCCGGCACCACGCCCAGCACCCCGGCTTCAGCACAATTGGGCGCGAACTGCGCCGGCGGCGGTTCCGGGAACAGACAGCGATAGCACGGCGCCACCCCGCGCTGACGGCCGGCATCGAATACGCTGGCCTGGCCCTCAAAGCGATGCACCGCGCCGTACACCAGCGGCTTGCCATGCTTGACGCAGGCATCCGAGAGCAGATACCGCGTCGCAAAATTGTCGGCGCCATCGACCACCACATCGGCCGCGCCGACCAGCGCATCGACGTTATCGCGATCCAGCCGCTGCGGCACGGCCACGATGTCGATCTCCGGATTCAGGGCTGAAAGCGCGATCTGCGCCGACGCGGTTTTCGCCACCCCGATACGCGCGTCGGTGTGCAGAATCTGGCGCTGCAAGTTGCTGCGCTCTACCCGGTCATCATCGATCACGGTAATGTGGCCGACACCCGCCGCCGCCAGGTAATAACCCGCCGGTGAACCCAAGCCGCCGGCACCCACCAGCAGCACCCGCGAGCGCTGCAAGCGGCGCTGTCCGGCCACCCCGATTTCGGGTACCGACAGATGCCGTGCATAGCGCTGATAGAACCCGGCATCGCCATCGGCGACGGTCATCGGCAAACCCTGCGCCGCCCACGCCTCGGTACCACCGGCCACCGAACACACCCGCATATAGCCACGCGCGCGCAGATTGGCGCAGGCCGTTCGCGAACGGCTGCCACGTGCGCAGATCAGCATAACTGCTGCCGTGGGGTCGGACAGCCATCGCGCAGGCTCGGCTTCGAGCGCCACACGGGCAATGCCCACCGCCGGCTCAGCCATGCCCAACGCCCGCTCGTGTTCTTCGCGGATATCGATGAGCAACACGCCATTACCCACCCGCTGCCACGCTTCGGGCGGGTCGATCTCGGTGGGGAAAATCCCGCTTGTATGCATGCTGGAATTATCGCTGATCGTACGGAAACTTACCGCAACGGTACGGAGGTGCAACGTCACCCACGTGCCCCGAAGAACATAATCACGGGGATCAGCAGCGTGAACATTGTCAGCACGCATACCCAAAGCGAAAAAAACACAAAAAAGTGCCCGTCAAGCGGTGCAGTCGGGCCAAGAGCGTTTCTGATCTGCACCACTTTGTAGCGAATCAACAGTGCGCCGAAGCACCAAAAAAAAAGAATCGTCGAACTGAACAAGAAAAATGTATGCAAGTCCCATGGTAAGTAACCGGACATCGGCGCAGTCAATACCAGCACCGCCAGCGCCATGGCCGCTACAGCAGCCACGAGATAAATGGCTTTCTTGCGCAAGCCAACTTGCTCGGTAATCGAACTCCAGAATTGGGTGGCTTCAGATACGTCATTCACCGATACAATCCTCGCTTCAACCAGTGTGTGTGGTACGTGGCTTCATCCACGCCGACTTCCACCATCGTATCCACCCAACGCCAACACCTGCACAACGTCACCTTGCGCGAGCTGCTGTGAGCCTTCGGGAATACACAGCAGGGCGTTGGCGCGGGCGGCGGCGGCGAGCCGATGCGAGCCGGTAACCGGGTCGGCGGCCACCCACAGGCTGCCATCGCTCTGGCTGTAAACGCTGCCGCGTTGAAACTCGCAACGCGCGTGTTGCTTGTGCAGCGGAGCGCTGAGCCGTGCATACAGCACGGGCGGCGCAGTGCTGATGCCTTGCAAGGCATCCAGCAGCGGCACCACCAGGGTGCGGAACGTGGCAAGCACGGCCACCGGGTTGCCGGGCAATGCCATCACCAGCGTGTTGCCGAAACGGCCGAACAACACCGGCATGCCGGGTTTGATCCGCACTTTCCAGAAATACAGTTCGCCGTGTGCGGCGATCAGGGCAGGCACAAAATCCTTTTCACCGGCGGAAACGCCGCCGCAGGTGATCAGCAGGTCGCATTGCGTGCTGGCTTGGGTCAGTGCATCGCGAATCCGTGCCGGGTCATCGGACAGCGACGGGAATGCCTGCGCGCTGATACCCTCGCCGGCCAACAGATTCGTCAGCAAGGCATGGTTGCTGTCGTAGATTTCGCCCGGTGCCAACGACTGCCCCGGCTGGCGCAGTTCATCGCCACTGCTGAACACGGCAACGCGCGGGCGACGATAGACCGGTAATTCGCCCAGCCCCAGCGCGGCGGCCAGCGACGCCTGTGCCGGCAGCAGGTGGGTCGATTCGGCGATTG
>PFJA01000178.1 GCA_002782905.1 Lysobacterales bacterium CG_4_10_14_3_um_filter_64_11 | reverse complement strand
AGGATCGCCGCACCGGCGCCATTATTTTCATTGACCCGGAAGTGCTGGGTGGGCGTGACTGATCGCAAGCGGGCGTCGCTCGGCACGCGCACCACGCCGCCCCCATCCGCCACAGTCGCCGGGCAGGAACCGGCGTCTGTGTCAGGGTGGCGCCCACGAACAGCCCCCGGCCATGCCGCGCTTGGCACGCCAGGGGCCGGATGTCCGGCACCGGCCGGAGCGTGAATGTGCAGCAGATAGCGTTTCATAACAACGCGTTGCAATCCGTAAGATTGCCGAAAGGTGGCCGCAGCGAGATTCGCTGATTCTAGTCTCGCCGCACAGACGGCAAAAACCGGATACCCCCTGTCTGGGGTTCCACGCCAAGCAGGAGTCGCACTACCG
Source organism: Lysobacterales bacterium CG_4_10_14_3_um_filter_64_11 (assembly GCA_002782905.1). Classification (GTDB taxonomy): domain Bacteria; phylum Pseudomonadota; class Gammaproteobacteria; order Xanthomonadales; family Xanthomonadaceae. Next base: position 6,184 of record PFJA01000178.1, on the reverse strand, counting down.
AGCGCACGCTTCACTACAATCCAGCCAGATCGAGGCATCCCATTCGGGTTGGGGAACCCGATGGATCGCCGTCGGACTCGCGGTTGAGCAGCGGTGGGTGCACTGCGGGGGCCCGCGCCCAATGTACCAATGCTCACCCCGGCGTAGCGTTGCGTTGCACGCCCTTGCGTGCAACGTGACCAAAGCCGCTGGCGTGTCCGGCCGTCCCTTCGGCCGGGGCATGCCGTCGAGTTTCGATGCTGCGATGTCGATGCCCCGGTTCGCAGCCGTTGCCGCATGCCGTGTCTGCACGTGCGGCGGCGGCACGCGCGGTGTTCACGCGATCGCGCGGCCGGAACGGAATGATTGCACGCAGCCGGGCCCATCACCTCCACGCGGTGGTGGACCACGCTCCCGGCAGGTAGTGCCACTGCGGGCGGGCGCCGCGCGCGCAAGTGCGCAGCGCCGCTTGTTCAGCCCACCCCCGCATGCGGGGGTGGGCGCTGTTTTTTGTGCCACGGCAACCCTTTCCGCTCACCCCGACCGGCGGAAAGTCAACCGGAAAAGCCGCGGATCGCGGCGGCAATATGCACCGGCTCGGTCACCGTACGCATGCGGCTCACGTCCTCGCCCAGATCCGCTTCGGCTTCCAGTGCCCAGGTGCGGTGGTACGGCACATGCACGCCATAGCCGCCCAACGCCAGCACCGGCGCGATATCCGAGCGCAATGAGTTGCCCACCATCACGAACGCAGCGGCGGCAACACCGCATTCAGCCAGCACCCGCGCGTAGGTCGACGGGTCTTTTTCCGACACGATTTCGATGCGGTGGAACAACGCGCTCAGGCCCGAGGAGCACACTTTGGCCTCCTGGTGGAACAGGTCGCCCTTGGTAATCAGCACCAACGGATGTTGCGCGGCCACGGCTTGCACCGCGTCGCGTATGCCGGGCAACAACTCCACCGGTTGTTGCAAAATCGCTTTGCCCAACGCCACCAGGCGATGGATATCACCGCCGCTGATGCGCTCATTGGTGATCGCGACCGCGGTCTCGATCATCGACAGCACCATGCCCTTGACGCCGTAACCGAACAGCGAGATGTTGCGGCGCTCGGTGGCCAGCATGCAATCGTGCAGGTGGGCATCGGCGAGATCGACGTAACGGCTGATCACCGCCTCGAATTGCGCCTGCGCGTCATCGAAGTAATCCTGACTGCGCCACAGGGTGTCGTCAGCGTCAAAACCTACCAGCTCGATCATCGGCTCACCTGCCATTGCGCCACTGCTGTGGTGCTGTCATGAATGAAAAATAAATCAAAACATCGTTGCCAGGCAATCGTTTACGAAACCTACACGTTGGCTATGTTTTCATGATCACCAGCAGGCGCAACGCCGGCTGATTGGGCAGCTCACTCCCCTGGGCTGCCCTCGGGGCCACTGACTCTCCCCCAGTCGGGCCCCACCGCAACCCCGCGCGCTCCCCCAGGCGCGCGGGGTTTTTTTATCGTTACCGGGCTCAACGCGATCTGCGCGTAACCCACCACGCCAGCATGACACCCAGTGCCAGCAGGGCCGCTGACAGCAGAAATGGCGCTCCCGGCAGATGCCACGCTGCACGCTCGCCAATGAAACTGGCAAACACGTGGGTGAACACGTATGGGCCGAAGATGCCGGCGACGCTGGCCAGGCTGGCCACCGCCCCTTGCAGCCGCCCTTGTTCATGCAGGGCCACCTGGCGGGTCATCAGCGCCTGCAGCGACGGCCCGGCAAAACCCCACAGCGCCATCAACGGTATCGCAATCAGAAACCACGTGCCATTCGGGGCAATGCCCTGCAACACAAAGCCCATCACCCCAAAGCTCAGGCCCGCCAGCAACGCCTTGCGCTCGCCCAGCCACGGCACCACCCGCCGCACCAATCCAGCCTGCACCATGGCATTGCTGGCGCCCACCAGCGCCAGGGTATAACCCACCTGCTGCGGCCCCCACTGGTAGCGGTAATCGGCGTACAACACGAACACGCTGTTGAGCACGTAGTGCGCCAACTGCGAGAAAAACAGCACCGTCGCCAACCCCAGCACCTGCGGGTAGCGACGCAGCAGCATCAGCGCACCCACCGGATTGGCGCGGCGCAGATTGAACGGCGCACGCCGCTCGCGCGGCAGCGATTCGGGCAGGATGAACCAGCCGTAGCAAAAATTGGCCAGGCTCAAACCGGCGGCCACCCAGAACGGCAGGCGCAGGTCGATACCGCTCAGATAGCCACCCATCGCTGGACCGATGATGAAACCCAGGCCAAACGCGGCGCCGATCATGCCGTAGCTGCCGGCGCGCTTCTCCGCCGGCACCACGTCAGCGATGTAGGCATTGGCGGTGCTGAAGCTGGCCGAACTGATCCCGGCCAGTATCCGGCCGATGAACAGCAGTGGCAGCGTGTTGACCAGCGCCATCAGGATGAAATCGAGGCCCAGGCCGAGATTGGACAGCAAGATCACCGGGCGCCGGCCGAAGCGATCCGACAACGCGCCCTGCAGCGGCGAGAACAGGAACTGCATCAGCGCGAACACGGTGCCGAACAACCCCACCCACAGCGCCGCCGAGCCGATATCGCCGCCAGTAAATCGTTCGATCAGATGTGGCAGCACGGGGATCACCACGCCCAGCGCCAGCACATCGAGCACCACGGTGATGAAGATGAATACCAGTGCGGCGCGGCGCACGGGTGGCACGGCAACGGTTGATGACGGCGGTGGAATGATGGTGTCGATGAGTACAAGCCCGGCGATGTGGTTAGGGGCACAATCCATTGCGCCCATAACCTGAGTGGTGGCGACATGGGTATCGGCACTATTTGTTGCGCCCATAACCCGGTTGGTGGCGATACGGGTAGCGGCGCAGTTCATTCCCGATAACGCTGGCATAGTCTACCGGGCGACGGTGGCAGGTGACGACACGGCGGCAAACGGCGATGATGCGGTCTCCAACACCTGCGGAGTCGCGCCATGCCCCTGCTCGATGTCAACGGCACCCAACTCCACTACCAGATCGATGGCGACGGCGAGCAAACCGTGGTGATGGCGCATGGCCTGCTGATGGACTCGTCGATGTATGACGCGCAAGTGCCGGCATTGCGTGGTCGTTATCGGGTAATCCGCTACGACCATCGCGGCCAGGGCGCTTCGCAGGCCACGCGCGACGGACTGGACATGGATACTCTGTGCGAGGACGCCGCCGCGTTGATTTCGGCGCTCGATGCCGGCCCTTGCCATTTCGTCGGCATGTCGATGGGTGGCTTTGTTGGCCTGCGCCTGGCGGCGCGTCACCCGCAGCTGCTGCGCTCACTCACCTTGCTCGACTCCAGCGCATGGATCGAGCCGCGCCGGGTACGCCTGCGTTTTCATGCGATGCGGCTGGGGGCATGGGTGTTCGGCCTGAAACCGTTCATTCCGGCGATGCTCACGCTGATGTTCGGCGCCAGCAGCCTGCGCGACCCGGCCAAGGCCGGGCTGATCGCACACTGGCGGGAGCGGCTGGCCAGCCGGCCACGGCAGGTGCTGCGCGCGGTCAAGGCGGTGGTGCAACGCACCGATGTCAGCGCCGAACTGGTCAACATTCGCTGCCCCACCTTGATCGTGGTCGGCGCCGAGGATGTGCTGACCAGCCCGAAGCATGCCGCATTCATGGCAAAGACCGTAGCCAACGCGACGTTGGTGGAGATTCCGGCGGTTGGCCATAGCGCCAACATGGAGGCACCCGAGCCGGTAAATGCTGCGTTATTGGCTCATATCGGCGCCGGATGAGGCCGTTTTCCCCGCACCCGCACTGTAATCGGCCAAAAACTGCGCAATGGGCTGCGGCCGCCCCAGGAAATAACCTTGGCCAAAGTCGCAACCCAGCGCATTCAGGCAGGCGCGTGTTTCAGCGCTGTCCACGCCTTCGGCCACAACCCGCAAAGCCAGCTTGTGCGCCAGCACAACCATGGCTTCCACCAGATGCTCCGCACGCGTGCCCGCGCGCAGGGCGGTGACAAACGTATTATCGATCTTCAATTCGGTCAACGGCAGATGCCGCAGGTAGGTGAATGATGCATTGCCGGTGCCGAAATCGTCGATCGCAATGCCCAAACCGTAATCGCGCAAACGCTTGAGCAATGGCACGCTGGCCTCCGGGTCTTGCATGACTGTGGTCTCGGTAATTTCCAGGATCACGTGTTGCGGATCGACCTCCCACAGGTTCAGCGCCTCCATGATCTGTTCAACCATGCCGCGCTCCGCCAGCGCCCGCGGCGACAGATTCACCGACATGGCAATCGGCCGGCCGAAGTGGCGCGACACCAGCGACGCATACTGAGCGCTGGCATTCAGGCTCCAGCGTGTCAGCGGCGTAATCAACCCGGTTTGTTCGGCAACCGCGATGAATTGCGCCGGCGCCGCGAAATCACCATCCGGGCCGGGCCAGCGCGCCAATGACTCCACCGCCACCAGCCGACCACTGGCGATATCCAGGATCGGTTGCAGATGCACCTGCAGGCGATTGTTGTGAATGGCTTCGTACAGCGCACCGTGCGGCACCGGATCACCATCGCGGTCCTGACGGAACACCGCAACGCCCTGCACCGATGCCAGGCTCGCTTCGGTCGCCTGCACCACACGGCGCAATAACTGGTCGGCATGGGTGCCGTGCTCCGGCGCCACCACAATGCCAATGGCTACCTCGACGCGCACCGGTTGCTGGTCGAGCTCGAAGCCCTCGGCAAACACCTGCTGCAGCCGCGCCGCCGCCAACTCACTGTGCTGCGGGGTGGGCAGGTGCGGCAGCACGATCAGGAAGTCGGCATCGCCAACCTGATCGACCCGATCGCCCGGCCGCAGCGCCGCGGCGATCATCTCCTGTACGCGCTGCAACAGCACCTCACCGGCGGCGTGGCCGAACTGGATGTGGTAGCAATGCATACGCCGCACACGCAGCATCAGCACGCCCAGAAACGCCACTTCCGAGGCGGTCGCGCCAAGCCCGTACCTGATCAGCGCATGCGCAACACGCCAGTTCAACATGGCTGCATCACCGGCAAACTGGGCAGCTCACGGGCCACCGAGAAACAACTCCACCGGATCGAGACCATAGCTGCCCGGCTCGGGCGCAGCAACCACGTGAATGGGCTGCTCGGGGTGCTGCTCGTTATGAACGAGCAAGTCCAGTTCGGGGAAACGACTGTAGCGACGCTTCTCGGCGTCGAGCAGCAACATTACCCGCGGCCGCAGGCGGCGCGCCTGATTCTGCTCGATGACAATACCCACCTCACCGTTGGAAAGCTCAACCAGCGAGCCGGTGGGATAGGTGCCAAGACACTGCAAGAACTGCTCGACGATTTCACCTTGATACAAGCTGCCAATGCCGCGATACAGCTCCTGCAACGCCGCATGCCGCGAGATCGCGGGGCTGTAGGGGCGATGGCTGGTCATCGCGTCGTATGAATCAACCACGGCGGCGATGCGCGCAAACAAGGGTATTTCGCTATGACTCAGATTGCCCGGATAGCCGGAGCCATCGATGCGCTCGTGGTGGCCCATAACCATGTCACGAATGGTGTCTTCGCGGATGCCTGCCTCATCGAGCACATGCGTGCTGTATTCAACATGGCGCCGTACCTGATCGCGCTCCTTGAAGCTCAAGCGTCGTGCTGCATGAAGCAGCGCGTCGGGCACGATCACCTTGCCGGCGTCCATCAACATGCCGCCGGTAGCGAGTTGGATCAGGGTGTCCTCGGGGAAACCCAGATGCCGGCCCAAAGCGGCGCACAGCGCGCTGCAATTGACGCAATGACTGTACAAATAGGCATCGCGGCGAACCATGCCCGAGATCCACAAAAACGCATCGGCATTGCGCAGGATGCTTTGCACCATCGGTTCCACGGCATCCTGAACGCTCTGCGCCGACAGCTTTTGCCCGGCTCGCACATCCGTGATCATTTGCTGCGCAAACGCCGCCGCCTGTTCGTTGACCTTGCGCGCACTGGGCGACTCTTGCGCGAAATTGTGCGAATTGACGTAGCTACGTGTGCGCGCCGGCAAGGCGCCGTCTGACTTGACCCGGCGCACCTCGGCCGGGGTCATCTCGCGTTGACTATCGACAAATACATGCTGGCAGAAACCGCGCAGCTGCTCGATCTGCTCAGGCTTGGTGATGTAGAAACCCTGCAACGGAAAC
>PFJA01000181.1:22602-24885 GCA_002782905.1 Lysobacterales bacterium CG_4_10_14_3_um_filter_64_11 | reverse complement strand
ACGATCTATGCGTGAAGGCGCCGCAAACCAAAGGCCAGCAACCAGAACAGCGGCAGGACCAGCAATTGCAGTACCCACAGAATTACGAGTGCAATCCCGGATTGTGCATCGCGAGCAGTCGCCTGAAACACGAACAGGCCAATGGCGAAGAATGACGGGATCGACGCGGGGACGAAAAACACCGCCGGCTGCGCCTGCGGCCGCATGATCAATCCCAGCGCAAGATTCGCCAGCGCCGGAATCGAGACCAAAACGATTGCCAGTAGCCGCGCCCGAACCGGTGCTCCTTCGGCTTCGACCACAAACGCCCAAAGCACGGCATTGAGTGCGATAGCCAGTAGCGCGATGAACGCAAGCGGCCGAGCGAGAATGTAGTGTATCGACTTCATGGCTTACCTTGGCTCGCTGGTGACGGCGCGCTGAGGCCGAGCTTGCCGCGCCGCGGCTCGGCAACGTGCGCATAGCATCGGCGAGCGATAAACGGGCCTGAACGCTACCGACCCAGATAGGCCAGAAACAGGGCTGCAACGCCAACCCACATGAGGACCATACCGCCAACCCAGAGCGCGACGCCGACCGGGCTGAGGAATTCGCTGGCGCGCCAGATCGGCGCCACGACCCAAAATTTCTGACCCGGGTGACGAAAGAACAGCCATGCCGAGATCGCTTGAGCCACACCAGCAAAAAAAAGCGCGACGCCTGTGGTCATGCGTGGAACCTCCTGCGCGAGTGGGCTCGCTGAAGTATATCGCCACTTCGGCGCTCGCCACGCCCTTTGCTGGAGAACCAAGACAACCTGTTGCACTGCAGCACTGCCAGCCTGCGGGAGATTGCTATCAAGAGCGGATTGCGTCGCGCGGATTTTGCGGTTTCGCTGCCCGCCTTGCGCGCAGCGCTTGCGCAAATGGACATCGAGGAATTGCCTGTTCTGGGCAAACACACGGAACAATTGCTCACGCTGCCGCCGTTGCACAAAGACCCGTTCGACCGCATGCTGGTTGCGCAAAGCATGGCCGAGCCACTGGTGTTGCTGACCAATGACAGCGCACTTGCGCGGTATTGGGATGGGGTGCGGCTGGTTTGATCGTGCCTTACAGCGCCGCTTTGATCGCCTCCGCCACCCGAAACGCGTTGGCGTAAATGGTCCAGGTGTAGGGCACGCTGCCGCCGGTGGGCATGAAGCTGCCGTCGCTGACGTACAGGTTGTCGACGCCGTGTACGCGGCAGTCGCGGTCGAGTACCGCGGTGCGCGGGTCGTCGCCGAAGCGGCAGCCGCCGGCCACCAGATTTGGCGGTGGGCTGCCGCTGATGTCGGAGCTGATGTCGGTGGCGCCCATGCGTTCGAGCACCTTGAGTGCATGCGTATTGATGTAGTTGCCTACCTTCAGATCGTGCGGGTGATAGCCGATCCGCACCTTGGCCACCGCCGAGCCCCAGCGGTCGGTCACCTCTGAATCCAGCGCCACGAAACAGTCGTCAGTGGGCAGCCAGTCGCAGAATATCTCGTAGCGCAGCGCCTGGCTGCCGGTGAATGCCGAGAGCAGGCGCTTTTGCAGACGTGTGCCCCAGACCAGTGCGTCGCCATCCCAGCGATTGCGGCTGGCGCGCCCGATCGGGTTGGGATGGCTGAGCAGGAAATCGATGGTGCCGCCCTTGGCCGCACCACCGAATGCCGGGTCGGAGAAGGTGTACCACTCCTGCAGGCCGCGATTGACAAACGGGCCGCGCTGCTTGAGCCGGGCCGCGTCGGCGGCGCTCATGGCGTCGTACTCGAAATAACCGGTGCCCGAACCGCCTGCCGAAAACAGCAGGTTGCGGCCGAGCTGAGCAAAACGATTGCCGATGCCATTGGGGTGCTTCGGGCCAAGCGATGCCAGCAGCAGGCGGCTGGTTTCGATCGCTTGGCACGCCACCACATAGGTCTTGGCGGTGACTTGGTGGGTGGCGCCATCGCCATCGATGTATTGCACCGCACTGACCTTGCCCTTGGCATCGCTGTGCAGGCGGGTGACCTTGGCATTGGCGCGGATCTGGCACTTGCCGGTGGCCACCGCGCGGTTAAGCAGGGCGGCGCGGGCACTGCCCTTGGCGCCGGACGAACAACCGTAACTGCCGCAGTAGCCGGAGTATTCGCAACTGCGGCGTTGGCCCACGGGCTGCGACAGGATCGCGCGCGGCGTCGGCAACGCATGCAGGCCGAGCGCGGCACAGGCGGCATCGATGCGTTCGACCACCGGATGCTCCAGCGTCGGCGGCTGCGGAAAATCGGCGGTGGAACGCGGT
>PFJA01000181.1:0-22559 GCA_002782905.1 Lysobacterales bacterium CG_4_10_14_3_um_filter_64_11 | reverse complement strand
CGGTTTCCACCATCGCATAGTACGGCTCCAACTCGTCGTAACTGATCGGCCAGTCGACCACGTTGGCGCCCTTGATTGGCCCGAATTGCGAACGCAGGCGGAAATCCACCGGCTTGAGCCGGTAGAAAAATCCGCTCATGAAGTTCGACGAACCGCCGACCACGTTGCCATTCCAGAAATCGAAACCCGAGCGTGAGGTCGGCACCCCGCGCCACTGATCGTCGCTGTCGCGATCCTCGATCACGTGCTGCTCGTCGCTCAGCCTGGGCGTGTACACGCTGCGCCGGCAGCAGGCCAACTCGTCCTTGAAGAAATCTTTCTCGCTCAGCCACGGGCCTTTTTCCAGCACCAGCACCGAGCGGCCGGCCTGCGCCAGGCGCAGCGCCACCGGGCCGCCACCGGCACCGCTGCCGATCACGCAGACATCGAAGTCGTGGCTCATGTCGCTTTGCTCCGGCGCCGGATGGGTGGGGTCAGCCGATACCAGCGCTTGGCGGCGGGTGGCCGCGGGTAACCGGGCTGGTGTTGCAACCAAGCCCAGCCGATGCCATCGGGATTGCCGCCGTAAACCGGGTCGGCAAGCAACGCCTCCAACAGATAATTCAACAGGGCGGATAGCCAACTTTGTCCGCCACGCTGGCCTTCGAGCGTGCGCAGCACGGTTTCGCGCTGCTCGGCACCGAGCACGTTAAAGGGCTTGCCGAAGCCGGTCTGCGCCAGCGCGCTGACCCGTTCGGCACCTGCCAGCATGCGCGCGCGCTGGCCGTCATCGGCACCCGGCGTGGTCAGCGTGGTGTGCAAATAGCCGATGGCGTTGATCTGCTCGGCACCCAGCACACCCTCGCCAGCCGGCAGCAGATGCGCCAGCACCGCGTTCACGGTTGGCCATGGCTCTTGTGCCAGCCACGGCGGCTCAGGTATTGCGGCATCCGCAGCGGGCAACGCCCAACCCGCACCGCTGCGCGAGAGCAGGCCAAGTGCGGCGACGGTGGCAATGAATTCGCGGCGATCAAACAGATACGGCGGTGAGTTCATGATTGACTCCGGTCGGGCAACCTCAGCGCGCACCGGCGCGCTCGGGCTAGATCGATGGCAGCATCATGGAACGCGCAGCGGTGGCGGCGGTTGATCCGGGTCAAACGCGAGCCGATTAACGCGTCATACGCCGTAGTGCGAACCTCACGATGCACTGCACCATGGCGTGCTATAACAGCGCGCCATGAATCCCGCCGCCACCATCGATCGCAAAGGCCTGCTCGCCGCTGGCGCCGCATTTTTTGTCTGGGGCCTGTTTCCGCTGTTCTGGATTCTGCTCAAGGCGGTGCCGGCGCTGGAAATCATCGCCCATCGGGTGGTCTGGTGCGCGCTGTTCGTGGTTACCTACCTGCTCTGGCGCGATGGCAGCGGCTGGCTGCGCACGGCCCTGGCCGGGCCGAAGGTGCTGCTCACCCTGATCGCCAGCAGCATCCTGATCAGCATCAACTGGGGCCTCTACATCTGGGCGGTCACCCACGGCCATGTGGTGGAAGCGAGCCTGGGCTATTTCATCAATCCACTGGTGAATGTGCTGATCGGTGTGTTGTTGCTGCACGAACGCCTGAACCGGGTGCAGTGGGCAGCGGTAGCGCTCGCGGGCGTCGGCGTGGCGTGGCTGACGGTGCAGCATGGCGGCCTGCCGTGGATCGCGCTGACGCTGGCGTTCAGCTTTGCCTTCTACGGCTTGCTGCGCAAGCAGGTGGCGGTGGAATCGGTGCCTGGCCTTGGCATCGAAAGCCTGCTGCTGACTGTGCCGGCATTGCTGTTTCTGGGATGGCGCGAGATGCAGGGTGTGGGCCAGTTCGGCCACGCGCCGCTGGCCACTGAGATGCTGCTGATCGTCGGCGGCGCGCTCACCGCCCTGCCGTTGATCGGCTTTGCCTACGGTGCGCGGCGCATTCCGTACTCGCTGGTCGGCATCTTGCAGTACCTCGCACCGACCTTGCAGCTGCTGGTCGGCGTGCTGGTGTTGGGCGAACCATTCACGGCAACGCAGGCCATCGGCTTCGCCTTCATCTGGCTGGCGCTGGTGCTGTACGCCGGCAACGGCCTGCATGTGCTGCGTCGTTACCGCCACAGCGAGCGCGCTGCACTCGCCGCTGCGACCGCTGGGGTCAAATCGCCTTCGCGCGCGCCAGAGTGATGATGACCACACCGAGCCCAATCACCACCATCGCCCCCAGGGTGTGCGGGTCCAGCGGCTCGCCAAGAAACACCACCCCCAGCAACACCGCAACCGGTGGATTGATGTAGGCGTAACTGGTCGCCAGCGCCGGACGCACATGCCGCAGCAGCCACAGATACGCGCTGAACGCGACGATGGAGCCGAACACAATCAGATAAGCCACCGCCAGTGTCGGGCGCCAAGCCGGCCACGCTGCCATGCGTTCACCGAGCAATGCCGCCAGCAGCAGCATCAGCACCCCGCCACACAGCATCTGCGCGCCAGCATTGATGAACGGTGCCGGCAAATCGCGGCCACGGCCCCACACCGAACCAAACGCCCACGCGATCGGCGCGGCAATCAGCGCCAGCATGCCCTGGCTGCTGGCACGCAACTCGCTGCCGGCATTGAGCCAGAGCACACCGACGAAGCCCACGCACAGACCCAACCATTCGCCACGGCTGGGATGATGACCGCGCAACCAGCCAAACACACCGGCCCACAGCGGCATCGAGGCGACCGCGATCGCCGCCACCCCAGACGACACCTGTTGTTCGGCGACATTCACCAGCCCGTTGCCGAGCACCAGCAACAGGCCGCCCATCACCAGCGCATTGCGCCACTGCATCGGTGTCGGCCACGCCTGTGCGCTGGCGCGGCCCAGCGCAAACATCAGCGACGCCGCCAGCACGAACCGCAACCCACCCATCAGAAACGGCGGAAAGTCGGTCAAGCCAACGGCGATGGCGAAATAGGTGGAGCCCCAGATCAGATAAACCGCCGCCAGCGCGAGAGCCAACGGGACAAACGGCGGGGTCGCCGCCGGCGAGGTAATGCGCATGCGCGAGTCCGCGAGTTTCAGGTGCGCCAGTTTACGGCGTCGTGCGCCGCGATAACGGGCAGATTGACGAACAACAGTGGCAGTGTGCAGGCACCAAGTGCATGTGAAAACCGCGCTCAGCGCTCCGCGCCGACATCGACCAAGCGCAGAAACTCGGCCCGGGTCCGGGCATCGTCACGGAAGCTGCCGAGCATTTGTGAGGTCACCATGCTGACCCCGCGCTTGTGCACGCCACGCGTGGTCATGCATTGATGCTGTGCCACCACCACCACACCCACACCATGCGGTTTGAGCACGGTCTGAATGCAGCCGGCAATCTGCGCGGTCATTTTTTCCTGCACCTGCAAGCGTCGGGCGAACACATCCACCACCCGCGCCAGCTTGCTGATGCCCACCACCTTGCCATCGGGCACGTAGCCAACATGCGCCTTGCCGATGATCGGCGCCATGTGGTGCTCGCAGTGGCTCTCGAACTCGATGTCGCGCAGCACGATCATCTCGTCGTAGCCGGCGACTTCCTCGAAGGTGCGCGCCAGATAGGCGTCGGGATCGAGCGCGTAGCCGGAAAACCAGTCGCTGTAGGCTTTGGCCACGCGTCGCGGGGTATCGAGCAACCCTTCGCGATCGGGGTCGTCACCGGCCCAGCGCAACAGGGTGCGAATGGCATCCTCCGCCTGAATCTGTGACACGGCTAACATTTTTGCAGGAGGTTTGGGCATGGCGATCACTCCCTGCTTTGTGCCACAGTAACGGGCTGGCACAACAGGGTAACACCACGATGAAAGCGGTCTGGAAAGAAACGGTATTGGCCGAGAGCGCGGACACGGTGCTGGTCGAGGGGAATCATTACTTTCCGGCCGACTCGCTCAACCCCAGCTACTTTCGCCCATCGATGACCCGCTCGGTTTGTGCCTGGAAGGGCCAGGCCTGCTATTACGATGTGGTGGTCGGTGACGCCATCAACCCGGATGCGGCGTGGTACTACCCGTCCGCCACCTCTGAAGCCAAGCACATCGAGGGCCGGGTGGCGTTCTGGCACGGAGTGGTGATCAAGCCCTGACCGGCTGCAGCAACACGATCGCGAAGCTGCGCGCAGCGTCGGCCCAGTGGCGGCTGACCACCAGCCCGGCGCGCGCCGCCAGCCGCTCGAAACCATCCAGCCGGTATTTGCTGCTGATTTCCACCGCCATCGCTTCGCCGGCGGCAAAGTGATAGCGCCGCCCGGCCACGCAAACCGCCTGATCCCGCCGGCTGACGATTGCAGTTTCGATGCGCGCCGCGATCGCGTTGTAGTGCGCGCGATGGGCAAACCCGGCACAGTCGAAATTGCCATCCAGCTCGCGGTTGATGCGCGTGAGCAGGTTCAGGGTGAACGCGGCGGTAACGCCGGCAGCGTCGTTATAAGCCGCCTCCAGGGTGGCGCGATCTTTCTCCAAATCGATGCCGATCACGGCGGCGCCGGCGGCGCCCATTTCGGCGCGCATCTGCCGCAACAGGCGCAGCGCCGCATCGGAATCGAAATTGCCCAAGGTCGAACCCGGGAAATAGATCACCGTGCGGGCGGATATCACCGGCAAATCCGGCAACACATGCGCGCGTGTGAAATCGGCGCACACCGGGCGCACCGGCAACTGCGGCAGTTCGGCTGCAATCGCCGCCACACTGGCCTGCAGCGCCAGCGCGGAAATCTCCACCGGCACATAGCCGGCCGGCGCCTTGAGCTGGCCGAGCAGCAACCGGGTCTTGATGCCGGCGCCGCTGCCATATTCGACCAAGCGCACGCCGGGGCCAAGCTGCGCCGCAATATCGGCAACATGGGTTTGCATCAATGCCAGCTCGACCCGGGTCAGGTAGTACTCAGGTTGCTCGCAGATGCGCTCGAACAAGCGCGAGCCTTCGGCGTCGTAAAAATATTTGGACGGCAGCCGCTTGGGCGCGCGCGCAAGGCCCGAGGCCACATCGCGTGCAAACTCGTCATCGGGTACGGCCGCGTTGCACACACACCGGTTCGGCATCAGTGATCCTTCGCCAGACGCAGACCGCTGAACTGCCAGCGGTCGGCGGGATAGAAAAAATTGCGATAGCTCGCGCGCACATGGTCACTTGGGGTCACGCACGAACCGCCGCGCAACACCCATTGCCCGCTCATGAACTTGCCGTTGTATTCGCCCAGCGCACCCGGCAGCGGGCGAAACCCGGGATAGCTCACGTACGGGCTGGCGGTCCATTCCCAGACATCACCAAACAGTTGCTGCACGCCCTCGGCATTGCCCGAGGCAATCGGCTGCAGGTAGCCCGATTCGACAAAATTGCCACGTACCGGTTGCGCCCGAGCCGCGCTCTCCCACTCTGCCTCGCGCGGCAGACGGGCGCCAGCCCAGCGTGCGAACGCATCGGCCTCGTAAAAACTGACATGCACCACCGGCGCCAGCGGATCAAGCGGCAAGCAGCCACCAAGCGTGAACGCACTGACCAAATCCTCGGCCCAGTACAGCGGCCGCTGCCAACCTTCGACCTGTAAGGTTTTCCAGCCATCGGACAACCACAGCAGCGCATTGCGATAGCCACCATCGTCGATGAAGGCGCGATATTCGCCGTTGCTCACCAGCCGATTGGCCAGCGCATGCGGTGCCAGAAACAACGAATGGCGCGGCGTTTCGCAATCGAACGCGAAGCCCTCGCCGGCGTGGCCGATCTGGCACAGCCCGTCAGCGCCGGCCACAAACGCCAACGGCAGCAATTCGGCCACCGGCGGCAGCGGCAAATGCCGCAACGCTGGTTGCAACGGGTTGTGAGCGAGCGCGTGCAGAATGTCGGTGAGGATCAGTTCCTGATGCTGCTGCTCGTGCTGGATGCCCAATTCAAGGGCGGCGAGCAGGTCTTCGGGCAACGGTGCTTGCAGCCGCTCCAGCACCGCCGCATTCACCCGTTCGCGGTAGTCGAGAACCTGCGCATAGCTCGGGCGCGACAACAGCCCGCGCTGATGCCGCGCGGGCAACGGCCCGAGCGCTTGGTAGTAGGAATTGAACAGCGCCAGCCATGCGCGCTGCACCGGCTGGTAGTCGGGCAGTGCCAGCAACACGAAGCGCTCGAAAAACCAGGTGGTATGCGCCAGATGCCATTTGCTCGGGCTGGCATCGGGCATCGACTGCAACTGCGCGTCTTCCGCCGACAGGCCCGCCAGCAGCGCGCCAGTCGCGGCGCGCACCCGGCAAAACCGCGCTGCGAGTGCGGCGCGCGCGATGCGATCGGCAATCGGAGGCTTTGCTGCAGCAGTCATGCCGGCAGTTTAACGCAGCCGTGTCAGCGCGATTTTCACGGCGCCGCACCGGCAAATGCGTGTTGCCGCCACGCTTCGTAAACCACCACCGCCACCGCGTTGGACAGGTTCAGGCTGCGATTGTGCGGCTGCATCGGCAACCGCAGGTGCTGGCCAACCGGCCAGCGTGCCAGCACCGCGTCCGGCAGGCCGCTGGTCTCGGAACCGAACAACAGGCTGTCGCCGGGCGCATAACGGGCCTGATGGTAAAGGCCATTGGCACGCGTGGTGAAGGCAAATACGCGTGCCGGCGCGCAGGCATCGAGCCAGTGCTCGACACTGGCATGCACCCGCACCTTTGCAAACTCGTGGTAATCCAGGCCGGCACGGCGCAGGCGGGCATGATCGAGCGTAAAACCAAGTGGTTCGATCAGGTGCAACGCGCAGCCGGCATTGGCGCACAGACGGATGATGTTGCCGGTGTTGGGCGGTATTTGCGGTTGATGCAACACGACATTGAACATGCTGCATTATCGCCCAAGCGGCAGGCGTGGCATCCAAGGCAACCCTGAACGAGCCCTCCCCATGGTCATTGCAAGCGCAGCGCAGCAATCCCGTGCCTTGATACCCATGCAACCCCCGGATCGCCGCGTCGCTTCGCTCCTCGGCATAAAACCGCCGCTGGTTGTCGCCGCACCGCAACAGGCGGCGCGCAATGCGAGCTCGCTCCCGTTCGCTGCGGGCGAAGAGGGTGTCGTGGTGACTCGCTCGGAGTGTCCCTACGAACCGGTTGAACACGCCATCCGCAGGCGCAGATGCCGTGGCAGATCGCCCGGCAATTGCAGGCTGCGGGCGTGGTTGCCGGCAAGCGCCAGTTCACACGGCAGCACGGCGACCGCCGGCAGCAATGCTGCCGGCACGCTATCGGCACGCCGCAGCAGCCATGGTGCCGCGCTGAGGGCGACGATCAATGACAGTGCCAGGCAAGCCCGGTGGCGTCGCGCAGGGTGAGACATCCGCATTCCAGTCGATGGGGTCAACCGATTTCATTCAGCACGGAACGTGCCACCGGCACATCGTTGTTTTTATTGCACCTGTGCCGCTGATGGGGTGTCCGCACGCGGACGCTGTCCGGCACTGGACACGGCGACCGCGCGATTGCAGGCCAGCAAGGGTGAGGCGCTGGCCATTGCCGCCGCCCGTGGGCTGCTGCGGCGTGCCGGCTCGGGAAAATCGATCCACGCCTGCACCTGCTCGCCGCGTTCGTCACGCAGGTTGGCCAGTCCGCGAAAGCGAACCAGCTGCCGGCTGTCGCGGCGATAACTGACCTCGATTGCTGGTGCGAGCCACTTCAGCGGCCCATAAAGACGCAATCGAAATGTCGCCAGCCCGGCATCATCCGCGCTGTCAGCCACGTACCGGGTCGTGAAGCGATAGCTGGTGCGGCGCGCGGGCACGGCAAAAGCCAGGGTCAACGGCTCGCCGGCCAGCAGCCGATCCCAATGCAGACGAATGAACTCATCGAAGCCGGCATCGGCCACCAGCGCTTCGGCACTGAGCGCTGCACTTTTCGCGGCGGTGTTTGCCGAAGCGCGAAAAAACACGCGCGCGGTACCGTCCGCGTCATAGGACAAACCCTCGCGGTAACCACTGCGCGCATCTTCCAGCGCGAACGCAGGCGCAATGCGCGATGGCCGATAGTCAACATGCTTGCGTGCGAAAGCGCCGCCCTCGGGGCAGCGATACAGTACCAGGCGTTCGATCGGCATTCCGTCGCGCACACGCAGCCAATGCTGTTCAGCGTACAGAACCTCCTGCGATTGCGGTTCGCGCGCCGTGCCCTCCCACGCCAGCCACTGGCCGTCAGCCGCCACTGCCGGCAGCAGCGCACCCAGCAGCCATGCACTCACCATGGCACCGGCTCGCCGCGATAATCGAGAAACTGGCCGCTGTGCCGGGCATCCAGCGAGGCGATAACGCCGAGCAGGCCGCGCACGGCTTCGTCTACTTCGATCTGCGCATCCTTGCCGCCCATCTCGGTACGCACCCAGCCCGGGTGCAGCGCCACCACCAGGATGCCGTGCTCGGCCAGCGCCCGCGCCAACAACACGCTCGCCATGTTCAGGGCCGACTTGGAGATCGCGTAGCTGGGCGTGCGAAAGGCGTCGCTGCGAGTGATCGAACCCAACACCGAGGACAGGTTGGCGATGCGCGGCGCATGGCCTTTGGCCAGCAACGGTGCCAACGCCTGCGCCAGCAGGAACGGGCCGATGGTGTTGGTGGCGAGCGTGTCGGCAAGAGTATCGGCAGCAACAAAGCCGAAGTGTTCGCCGCTCGGCAGCACCCCGGCATTGTTGATCAGCACGTCAAGGCCATCACTGACCAGCTCCAGCTCGCTGACCAGGCCGGCGCGTGAACGCGCCGAGGCCACATCCAGCGGCAACACGTGCAGGCGGTTGGGGTGTGCCGCCGCCAGCGCGGTCAGATCGGCCGCCTGCGCCGGATGGCGGCAAGTGGCGATAACACGATCGCCCGCTGCCAGCAGTTGCCGGGTGAACTCCAGTCCGATCCCGCGATTGGCACCGGTCAGCAAGACGCGACGCATGGCGCTCTCCCTGTTGCAAGGCTCACTATGCCCTTTGGCCTAGTGTAGAAACCGTCAAGGCTACGTTACCATCGCTGATCGACCGCATGTGACCCCATCGAGGAATCCTGATGAACACCACCGCCAAGCGCCGTCGCGCGCTACCCCTGGTATTGCTGGCCGTGCTGGCACCACTGCCCGTTGTTGCCCAGGAAGTTGCCATCGACTACCAAAGTTTCACCCTCGACAATGGTCTGCGGGTGATCGTGCACGAAGACCACAAGGCACCGGTGGTGGCGGTCAACGTGTGGTATCACGTCGGCTCCAAGAACGAGCAACCGGGCAAGACCGGTTTCGCGCACTTGTTCGAGCACCTGATGTTTCAGGGCAGCGAGAACCACAAGGGCGAGTTTTTCGAGCCCTTCGAAAAGGTCGGCGCCACCGACCAGAACGGCACCACCAACGCCGATCGCACCAATTACTTCCAGAACGTGCCGACCACCGCGCTCGATACCGCGCTGTGGATGGAATCCGACCGCATGGGCCATTTGCTCGGCGCGATCGATCAGCCACAGCTCGATGAGCAGCGCGGCGTGGTGCAAAACGAAAAGCGCCAAGGCGAAAACCAGCCCTACGGCCGACGTGTGTTCACCGAACTGTTCCGCACGATGTATCCGGAGGGCCATCCATATAGCTGGCCGACCATCGGCTCGATGGCAGACCTCGACGCCGCCAGCCTCGATGACGTGAAGACCTGGTTCCGCACTTGGTACGGCCCGAACAACGCGGTGCTGGTATTGGCCGGCGATATCGATCTGGCCACCGCAAAGGCCAAAGTCACCCGCTATTTCGGCGACATCCCGGCCAGCGCCAGCATTGCCAAAATGGCGGCGCAGATTCCGGTACGCACCGCGCGCTCGCGTGCCACCCTGCCCGATCGCGTGCCGCAACCGCGCATCTACCGCGCCTGGAATGTCGCGCAGACCGGCAGCGACGATGCCACCGCGCTGGAGTTGGTCGCCAACATTCTTGGCGGCGGCAAAAGCTCGCGCCTGTCGCGGCGTCTGGTACACGACGAAAAACTGGCGGACAACGTGTCGGCCTTTGCCTACATCCAGGAAATCGCCGGCAACTTCATCCTGATCGCCGACATCAAACCCGATGCCGACCTTGCCCGTGTGGAAACGATTCTGGACGAAGAGGTGGCGCGCCTGATTGCCGAAGGCCCGAGCGCCGACGAGGTGGAAACCGCACGCACCGTGATCAAGGCCGGCTTCCTGCGCGGCATCGAGCGGGTTGGTGGTTTTGGCGGCAAATCCGATGTGCTGGCCTCGTGCGCGGTGTTCACCGCCGACCCGGGCTGCTACCGCAAGGAGCTGGCGCTGATCGACAGCGCCACCCCCGCCACCTTGCAAAAAACCGCCGCGCGCTGGCTCAGTGGCGGCGATCACACGCTGCTGATTGAGCCGTCGGAAAAGGCTCTATCCAGCCTGCCGGAAACGCCCTTCGCCGGCCGCGAGAGCGCGGCCGCCAGCAACGCCGTGCCAACCATCGACCCACGCTTCAAGGTGGTGGCTTCCGATGTCGATCGCAGCACCGGCGTGCCGGAAACCAACAGCTACCCCGATTTGCAATTCCCGGCATTGCGGCGCGCTACCTTGTCCAACGGCATCAAGGTGGTGCTGGCCGAACGCCACGCCACACCGGTGGTGCAGTTGAGCATGGAGTTCAACGGCGGTTTTGCCGCCGATCAGGGCCGCACACTCGGCACGTCGAGCTTCACCATGGCGATGCTCGATGAGGGCGCGGGCGATCTCGACGCACTGGCGTTCGCCGACCGCGCCGATCAACTCGGCGCGCAGATTTCGGCCGGAGCTTCGCTCGATGGCTCCAGCGTGAGCCTGTCCGCACTGAAGGGAAAATTGTCGCCGTCACTGGCCTTGTTCGCCGACGTGATCCGTCGGCCGCGCTTTGACGACAAGGAAATCGAACGCGTACGGCAAACCTGGCTGGCTGGCATCAAGCAGGAAAAGAGCCGGCCCAACGGCGTTGCCCTGCGCTTGCTGCCACCGCTGATTTACGGTGCCGGCCATCCGTACGCGATCCCGTTCAGCGGTAGCGGCAGCGAGGCCTCGATTGCCGCCCTGACCCGCGCCGATCTGCTCGCTTTCCACCGCGATTTCGTGCGCCCAGACAACGCCACCCTGATTGTGGTCGGCGATAGCACGCTGGCTGAGATCATGCCGCTGCTGGAACAGCAATTCGCCGACTGGAAGGCCCCGGCCTCGCCGTTGCATGCGGTCGCTGTGGCGCCGGTGGCGTTGCCCGCACAGCCGCGCGTGTTTCTGGTCGATCAGCCTGGCGCGATCCAGGCCAACATCTTTATCGGCCAAGCGGTGCCTTCGGCGCACGATCCCAACAGCCTGCAACTGGAAGTGGCGAACGGCGTGCTCGGTGGCGAGTTCAGCTCACGGCTCAACATGAAACTGCGCGAGGAAAAGCACTGGGCCTACGGTGCCTACAGTTTCATTCCCGCGGCGGTCGGCCAGCAGCCGTGGATTGCCTTCGCACCGGTGCAGATCGACAAGACCATCGAATCGCTGCGTGAACTGCAAGCCGACATCACGGCCTTTGCCACGGGCAGCACCCCGATCAGCAGCGCCGAAGCTGACAAGATCCGCTTCAACAACGTGCGCTCGCTGCCCGGCGCGTTTGAAACCTCGGCGGCGGTGCTGGCGCAGATCAGCGGCATCCTGCGCTACCAGCGCCCCGATGACTGGGTGCAGATCAAGAAGCGGCAGTTCGAGCATATGCCGTTGCCGGCGGTGCGCGATGCCGCCGCGACGCTCAAGCCCGAAGCACTGACCTGGGTGGTGGTCGGCGATCTGAGCAAAATCGAGCAACCCATCCGCGACCTGAAGCTCGGCGCGGTGCAAGTGCTCGATGCCGATGGCAAGCCGGTGCAGTGAAAGCGTCCGCGGCCCGGGTTCGCCCGGGCCGCGCCTCAGTGGCTGTTCATCGCAATGATTCACACTATGCGGCTGATACCTTGCCCGGGCCGACTGCGATGCGCAACAAAACCCTCATTGCTGCACTGATCAGCATCCTGCCGCTGGCTGCCTGCACCTGGGTCACGATGACCCCTGCGGGTGAAGCGGTGCGGGTTGCGCGCGCCGACGAAGACCTCGCCGCCTGCACCCGCCGTGGCGAGATCGGGGTTTCGGTGAAAGACCGGTTGGGCCCGATCGAGCGCAATCGCATCAAGGTGATCGACGAACTGGAAATGCTGGCGCGCAACGAGGCGGTCGGCCTGAATGCCAACGTCATCCAACCCAAGGCGCCGCCGGACGATGGCGAGCAGCGCTTTCTGGCCTACGTCTGCGGCGCAACCGCCAGCCCCGCCGCGGCAGCAACACCGGCACCAACCGCCGACGACGGTGCGCAGACCTACCCGGTGCAGGAACGCTGACGGGCGGCGGTCGTGTCGCTCACAGGGTGGACTCCCACGAACCCCATCGCCACCGTCACCTGCACACGACTATGGCTTGCGGACTCGGCGCCAAACGCGTAGCGTTCGCAGCCTTACACCGCAGGCATAGCCCATGCTCTTCAAGCACGTCTCGATCGCCAGCGTCGCCCACGTCGACGCCCCTATCCGGCTCAGTTCGGCCGACATCATGCTGCGCCTGCAACCCACGCTGGAGCGCTTCGGCATCCGTGACAACCTGCTCGAAGATGTGGCCGGCATCCGTGAACGGCGCATCTGGGAGGACAGCATGATGCCCTCCGACGCCGCCACCCTGGCCGCGCAGAAAGCGTTGGCCGCCTCCGGCGTGGCGCACGAACACATCGGCATCCTGATCAACACCTCGGTATGCCGCGATTATCTGGAGCCTTCTACCGCCAGCATCATTCATGGCAACCTCGGTCTTGCCGACACCTGCCAGAACTTCGATGTCGGCAATGCCTGCCTGGCGTTCCTCAACGGCATGGATATCGCGGCGCGCATGATCGAACACGGCGCCATCGAATATGCCTTGGTCGTGGATGGCGAGGTGTCCAACACCATCACCGAGCGCACCATCGAGCGCATGCTCTCGCCGGATGTCACCCCGGAACAGTTCCGCAACGAGTTCGCTTCACTCACCCTCGGTTCGGGCGCGGCGGCGATGGTGCTGGGGCGCAGCGAACTGCTGCCCGACGGCCATCCATACAAGGGCAGCGTTACCCGCGCCGCCACCGAGTTTTCGCACCTGTGCCGCGGCAACATGGATCGCATGGTCACCGACACCCGCACCCTGCTGGTCGAGGGCCTCAAGCTGGCGGCAAAGACCTTCCAGGCGGCGCGTGCCGCGCTGGGCTGGGTCAGCGGCGAAATGGACGAGTTCGTGGTGCACCAGATTTCCAAGGTGCACACCGCCGCGTTCGTCGAACTCCTTGGCATCGACCCGAAGAAGGTGCTCACGGTGTTCCCGGAGCTGGGCAACATCGGCCCGGCCTCGGTGCCGATCGCGCTGAGCAAACTGGCCGAAATGGGTCGCCTCAAGAAGGGCAGCCGCATCGCCCTGATGGGCATCGGCTCGGGCCTCAATT
This sequence comes from Lysobacterales bacterium CG_4_10_14_3_um_filter_64_11, assembly GCA_002782905.1. Lineage (GTDB taxonomy): Bacteria > Pseudomonadota > Gammaproteobacteria > Xanthomonadales > Xanthomonadaceae. Next base: position 9,082 of record PFJA01000181.1, on the reverse strand, counting down.
GCTCGATGGCCGAGGTGGAATGGTAACGGTCGCGGCTGTTTTCCCAGCACGCGCGCGCCATTGGGCAGTGCGTGCGGTCGCGTTACCATAGGCCACTCCAATACCCGAGCTGCCCCCATGCCCTGGATCGACCTGCGCAGCGATACCGTCACCCAGCCCACCGCCGCGATGCGCGCGGCGATGCTGGCGGCCGAAGTGGGCGACGACGTCTACGGCGAAGACCCCACCGTCAATGCGCTACAAGCGCGGCTGGCAGCGGAGCTGGGTTTCGCCGAGGGGCTGTTTCTGCCCAGCGGCACGCAATCCAACCTGACCGCGCTGATGAGCCACTGCGAGCGTGGCGACGAATACCTGGTCGGCATGCAGGCGCACACCTACAAATACGAAGGCGGCGGCGCGGCGGTACTCGGCTCGATCCAGCCGCAACCGATCATGCACGCCGACGACGGCACGCTGCCGCTGGACGCCGTCGCACACGCGATCAAACCGATCGACCCGCACTTTGCCCGCACCCGCCTGTTGGCGCTGGAAAACACCTGGCATGGCCGCGCCCTGCCGCTGGATTACCTCGCCGCCGCGCGCGCCTTGTGCGACGAGCACCGGCTGGCGCTGCATCTGGATGGCGCGCGCCTGTTCAATGCCGCGATTGCCTGTGCGCTACCGGCGCGCGAAATCACCCGCCATTTCGACAGCGTGTCGGTGTGTTTTTCCAAGGGCCTTGGTGCGCCGGTCGGCTCGGTACTGGTCGGCTCGCACGCGTTGATCGACAAGGCGCGGCGCTGGCGCAAGGTGACCGGTGGCGGCTGGCGGCAAGCCGGCATCCTCGCCGCCGGCTGCCTGTACGCGCTCGACCACCACGTCGAACGGCTGGCCGACGATCACGCCCGTGCCGCCCGCCTCGCCGACGGCCTGCGTGGCCTGCCCGGGCTGGTAGTCAGCGCACAACACAGCAACATGGTGTTCATCGATCTGCCCGCCGACCAACTCACGGCATTCAAGGCGCATCTGGAAAGCGAACGCATCCGGCTGTCGATCGGCTACCTGCCGCAGATTCGCATGGTCACCCATCTCGATATCGACGATGCAGCGATCACCCGCACCCTCGACGCGTTCAGCCGCTTTTTTCGCTGAGCGCGTCGAAGATTGCCAAATCGCCGCCCGCTGGCTACATTGCGCGGCAACGGTCATCGCCAAGGGATTGCACCATGCGCATGCGTCATGTTCTGTGGGTTGGCTTGCTGCTCGTCGTTGGCAACGCATTTGCTGCCACGCCAGCCAGCGACATCGACGCACTGGCCGATGCTATCGGCTTGCCCGCACCCGGGCCGGTGTTCATCGGCGACGACGAACAGATCGACGGATCCAGCCGCACGCGTAAAGACGTGAAAAAGGCCGCGCGCCTGGCCGACTTGCCACGCCGTGCCGGCTGGGCGGCCGGTTGGCTGTGCGCCGAACGCAGCGATTTCGCTTGCGCACTCACACAGTGGCACGCGCTTGCGCAGTCGGCAGCGAGCCCACCGCGCTGGTTACCCGAGGCGTACGCGCTGGCACTCTGGGGCCTGGGCCGACACGAGCAGGCGGTTGCCTGGTACGACACGGCGGTTCTGGCAGCCCCCCATCTTGGCAACGCCCGCTTGCTGCCTCGTCGTTTTTTCGGCGCGTCGCTCTACAGCACTGCACAAGAGCTTTTTGTGCAGTGGAGCGAACGGCTTGCGCCGTTGCGCAAGAGCGTGATCACCGCAGTGGACATCGCCGCCGATGGCCAGGTGGAACGCGTGCAGGTGCTCGATGAGCAACTCGACCCGGCATTGGCTCGTCGCATCCAGCAAGTCGTCGCCGAATGGCGGTTTCCGCGCAACGAAGACCAGGCATCACCGGCGCAGCGATCCACCCACGTCTACACCGAAGTACGTGGCCGCCCCGACGGTGAGCAACGCATGGTGTTCGATATTCAGTTCACGGGAATGGGGGTTCGTGCCGTGCATCGCGCCGGCCCGATCTATCCCAAGGCGGCGCTGGCACTTCGCCAGGAGGGCGTTAGCGTGGTGAGAGTTGATCTCGATAGCAGCGGCAAGGTGTTGCGTGCACGCATCGACGAATCCAGCGGTACGCCCTCGCTCGATCAAGCAGCGGTGACCGCAGCCAGACGCTGGCGCTTCGCCATGGATCGCATCGATGGCAAACCCGTCGCGTCCTACGCCAAGCTACCGTTCGCGTTCGTGATCGGCACCGATGCGAGTATGCCGCCACTCGGCCACGGCCGCCGCTCGAACGCGAATGACCGGGCTGGCATTGTGTTTTAGTTTGCGGCAATCAACGCAGATGACCTACACCGCCAACCCGTAACTGCGCAGCAACGCCGCCGGTTCCGGTTCGCGGCCGCGAAACGCGATAAATCGCTCCAGCGCCGGGCACGAGCCGCCAACCGCGAGAATCTCGCGGCGGTAACGGGCGCCGGTTTCGCGGCCACGCTTCGCCCTGAAAGGGCGCCGTTTTCGCCTTTGCGACACGGCACCTTGGCCCGCCGGCTGCTTCGGTATCAGCATGCTCATGAGCATGCTATGAAGGCACTGCCCCATGAAGGCCGAACGGCTACAACTTCTCACAACGCCAGCGTTCAAAGCGTTCCTCGGCAAAGAAGCCAAACGCGAGGGCGTCAATGTTGCCGAACTGGTGCGTTCGCGTTGCGAGCGCCGCCCCAGCGATGACGAAGCACGATTGGCCAAACTGACCGTTGAACTGCGCAAGAAGATAAGCGATGCGCGCAGCTCGTTGCGCGGCGGCTTGAAGGAAGCCCATGACGTACTGGCTGCGTTTGCGAGCCAAGCGTGCCAACCGCGAAACGACTGCGGGGGAACAGGCATGAGTGTTCTCAACGATGCATTCGATGCGGTGAGAGACGCGCTTGAATTGACCGATGATGTGAAGCGTGCAGGTGAAACGTTAAAAGGATTGTCTGTCGAGCTGCGTGCGCACGACCGCCGGATCACGCGGTTGGAAGCCAAGTGGGAGACGGCATTGGAACTTGCCAATGTGAATCGCAAGCGAATTGAATGAAGCGATTTTTGCCGTGGCCAGGCAGTTCGGACACCGCGACAGGGAAACGGTGAACAAGCACCATCCGGCGTCATTGCGCGCGTAGCGAAGCAATCCATGGGCGAATCGGCTCACGGCGGCACTACGGGTGGCTTTCGCGAGTGTATGGCATGGATCGCCACGCGCCTTCGGCGCTCGCGATGACGTTCCGAAAAGCGGGTCGGCTCACGTTCGGAGCATCGGCGCAAGGGTCGCGTTAAGTTGAGAACATTGCGCCCCTGCCGCGCTATGCGCCGGTCTTTCGTTTGCGAACTTCGCGTCCTTTGCGGACCAATGCTTTTACCGAGCCGCCTGCACCGCCAACCCGTAACTGCGCAGCAATGCCGCTGGTTCCGGTTCGCGGCCGCGAAACGCGATAAAACTCTCCAGTGCCGGGCGCGAGCCGCCAACCGCGAGAATCTCGCGGCGGTAACGCGCACCGGTGTCGCGATCAAAAATGCCAGCCTCCTCGAATGCCGCAAACGCGTCGGCGCTGAGCACTTCCGCCCACAGGTAGCTGTAATAACCGGCGGCGTAGCCGCCGGAAAATACATGCGTGAACGCATGCGGAAAACGATGCCACGACGGCGGTTGCAACACCGCCACTTCGCGCCGCACCGAATCGAGCACCGCCAGCACCTGTGCGCCAGCAGTTGGGTCGAACGCCAGGTGCAGGCGGAAATCGAACAGCGCGTATTCCAGTTGCCGCACCAGAAACAGGCCAGCATGGTAGTGCCTGGCGGCGGTCATCTTGGCGAACAATTCCGCCGGCAGCGGCGCGCCGGTTTGGTAGTGGCGGGCGAAGCGATCCAGTGCGGCGCGTTGCCAGCCGAAGTTTTCCATGAACTGGCTGGGCAATTCCACCGCATCCCATTCCACACCGGAAATGCCGCCGACGCCCGGCCAGTCCACTTCGGTGAGCATGTGGTGCAGGCCGTGGCCAAACTCATGGAACAAGGTCAGCACATCGTCGTGGGTCAGCAGCGCTGGCCGCTCGCCATGCGGCGGCGCAAAGTTGCAGGTGAGAAAGGCCACCGGATGCTGCAACGTGCCCTCATGCCGCAGGCGCGCACGGCAAACATCCATCCACGCGCCGCCGCGCTTGCTGGCGCGCGCGTAAAGATCCAGGTAGAACCCGGCCAGCAGGTTGCCATCGGCATCAAGCACGTCGTAATAACGCACGTCCGGGTGCCAGCTCGGTACCCCGTCGCGCAGCCGAAAACGCAGGTTGAACAGCTCGCTGGCGATGCCAAGCAAGCCGTCGAGCACGGCGGGCAGCGGAAAATAGGGTTTGATTTCCTCCTCGGAAAACGCGAAGCGCTGCTCGCGCAATTTTTCCGCGGCATACGCCACGTCCCACGGTGCCAGTGTGACGATGCCCAACGCGCTGGCCGCATAGGCCGCCAGCTCGGCCAGTTCGCGCTCGGCGACGGGCTTGGCGCGCACCGCCAGATCACGCAGGAATTGCAATACACGGGCGGGCGTACTGGCCATTTTGTCGGATACCGACAGGTGCGCGGCGCTGGCGAAATCCAGCAACTGTGCCGCTTCATGGCGCAGCGCCATGATCTGCTCGATGTTTTCCGAATTATCGTGTTGCCCGGCGCTCGGGCCTTGATCGGAGGCGCGGGTGTTGTAGGCGCGGTAGACCTCGGCGCGCAGTGCACGATCATCGGCGTACATCAGGATCGCCTGCACCACCGGCCCCTTGAGCGTGGCGGCATGGCCCGGCAGATCGTGCTCGGCAGCCGCCTGCGCCAGCATGGCCAGCGCCGATTCGGGCAAGCCCGACAATTCGCTCGCCGCCAGCGGCTTGTGCCAACGGTCGGTGGCATCGAGCACGGCTTCCTCGAACGCGGTTTCCAACCGCGACAGGGTATTTTGAATTTGCGCAAAGCGCGACCGTGCCGGCTCTTCCAGCGCCACGCCGGACCGACGAAAATCACGCAGAGCATCCTGCACCAGGGTGTGCTGCGGCCGATCCAGACGCGCAAACGACGGTGCGTCGTGCACCGCCTGCACCGCCTCGTACAGCGCGCGGTTCTGGCCCAGATCGGTGTGGAACTGGGTGATCTTTGCCAGCGCCTGTGCGTAGGCTTCGCGCAGTTCGGGGCTATCCTTGACCCCATGCAAATGCGAAACCGGCGCGAAGGCTCGACCCAACTGCTCTTCGAGCCGCTCCAGCGGTGCCAGCAGACGCTCGAAATCGCGCGCCTGTGGGTCGGCGCACAGCTGCGCAACCGCGGTTCGGTATCGGTCGAGAATCGCGTCGATGGCGGGTTTGATGTGTTCGGCGCTAATCTGGCCGAAGGCGGGGAGTTCGCTCGCTGCGAGCAAGGGGTTGGCGGTGGTGTTCATCCTCACAAGGTGGCGACCATTGACAGGGATTGCAAGCACCGGGACACGCCATGACTGAACCGACCGCCGGGCCATTGCAGGCACTGTGGCACGATATCGGTGCCGACCAGCGCACGATACTGATTGCGCTGCTGGAGCGACTGGCCAAACTGCCGCTGTTCGCCAGTCTCGGCTATGCCCTGCGCAGCGCGCTGATCGAACAGATGCAATGGCTGTCGATGGCGGCCGGCTCGGTGCTGTTCGTGCAGGGCGGCCCACCCGATGCACTTTACGTGTTGCTGCACGGCCGGCTGACGGTGAGCCGTGTCGATGGCGACGGCAACGCACACTCACTGGGCTGCATCGAACCCGGCGGTACCGTCGGCGAGTACGCCTTGATGGCCGATGAGCCACGCACGACCACGGTTCGGGTGATGCGCGACAGCGAATTGCTGTGCCTGCCGCGCGCCGGTTATGAGCAGCTGCTCAGCGCGCACCCGCTGGCCATGCATGAGATGGCCAAGCTCGCCTTGCGCGGCTCTTCGAGCAGCCGCGAGCGGCCGGTCTTGCCGCGCTGCTTTGCCCTGCTGCCGGCGCATCGCGGGGTCGATGTGATCGCCCTGGCGCGGCGCATGGCGCGGGCCATGGGGCTTGATCCGGATCTGCTGCTGGTGACTCAGGATCAGGCCAGTCGGCAGGGCGCCGGCTGGTTTTCCGAGCGCGAATCGCGTGCCCCCAACCTGCTCTACGTTGGCAACGACGACGCGCAGTGGCGCGAACGCTGTCAGCGTCAGAGCGACTGGGTGCTGATCGTCGCCGACGCCGAACGCACCCCCGAAACGCGGCACGAATTGTGGCCAACCTGCGCCACCGGTCAGCACCTGCCGCAACACCTGGTGTTGCTGCATCGCGGCCAACCACCCGCCGGTGTCACCCGGCCGTGGCGAAGCGCTTTTCCGCATGCCCGCGATCAGCATCACATCCGCAACGATGCTGATATCGCGCGCATGGTGCGGCGCTTGCAGGGGCGCGCGCTGGGTTTGGTGCTGTCGGGGGGTGGCGCGCGCGGCTTTGCCCACATCGGCGTGGTGCGGGCACTGCGCGAGGCCGGGCTGGAAATCGATTACGTCGGAGGTGCCAGCATCGGCGCGATCATGGCCGCCGGAATCGCGGCCGACTGGTCACCGGCACGAGCGTTGCTGATCTACCGGCGTGGTTTTGTGCGCTCCAACCCACTGTCCGACTGGACCGTGCCACTGGTGGCGCTGCGGCGCGGCTTCAAGGTGGCCAGCCTGCTGCGTGGCGCACATGGCGACAGCGAGATCGAAGACCTGCCGATTCCGTTTTTCTGCGTGTCATCCGACCTCACCGAGGGTCGCTTGTGCGTGCACGGCTCCGGCCCGCTGTGGCGGGCGCTGCGCGCCAGTTGCGCCATTCCCGGCCTGTTGCCGCCGGTATTTCATGACGGCCATGTGCTGGTCGACGGCGGTGTAATCGACAATCTGCCGGTCGCTGAAATGCGGCGGCGCATGGTTGGCCCAATCGTGGCGGTCGATGTCGGTGGCAATTTCCGCATGGTCAGCGATTTGCAGGAAGCCTGGACGCCACCGTGGTGGCAGGTGTTGCCCGAACTGTGGGGCCGGCACCGCCGCCCCGGCCTCGGCGCATTGCTGTTGCGCGCCGGCATGGTCAGTTCCGACGCCGCCGTGCGGCAGCAGCGACGGCTCAGCAACGTGGTGTTGCAACCGCCGCTGGCGAGCATCGACCTGCTCGCCTGGAAGCGCTTCGACCACGCCGTGGAACTGGGCTATCGCTACACGCTGGAACACTTGCACAACGAGCCCGAGCTGATCGAACGCCTGCGCGCAGCACAGCACGCATCGGTCAGCGGGTAAGGAACTTTACCAAGCGATCGGCGAAACCGCGATACGGCGGTTTGAACCAATCCATGCCGGTGATGCGCGACTGGTAGAACACCGGTTTTTGCTTGCTGAACGCCATGAACCCGTCACGGCCGTGGTAGTGGCCCATGCCGCTGGGGCCGATGCCGCCAAAGGGCAGGCTGGCCTGGGCGATGTGCATCACCGTGTCGTTGACGGTGACGCCGCCGGCGATGGTGCGTTCGAGCACTTGTTCGACGCGCGCGCGATCATTGTCGAACACGTACAACGCCAGCGGTCGGTCGTGGCCGTTGACGCAGGCGATCGCTTCGTCGAAATGGCCATAGCCGATCACCGGCAAGATCGGGCCAAAGATTTCGTCGTGCAGCAACGCGCTGTCGTTGCCCGGGTCGAGCACCACGGTTGGCGGAACGATGCGCTCGGCTTCGGCGCGTGCCGGATCGACCGGTGCCAGCGCGATGACCTGGTGGCCGCGTGCGCGCGCTTCATCGAGATAGCCGCGCAGGCGCCGAAACTGGCCTTCGTTGACGATGCGGGTGTAATCGGGGTTGTCGTCCAGCGTCGGGTAGCGCGCCGCCACTTCGCGGCGCAGCGCAGCGACGAACCCATCACGCTCGGCCTTGGCCACCAGCACGTAATCGGGCGCGATGCAGGTCTGCCCGGCGTTGAGAAACTTGCCGGCGGCGATGCGCGCTGCCGCTTTCGCCAACGGGTAGCCGGGGCCGATGATGGCCGGTGACTTGCCGCCCAGTTCCAGGGTGACCGGGGTCAGATTGGCGGCCGCTGCCGCCATCACCTTGCGGCCAACCGGGGTTGAACCGGTGAACAGCAGATGATCGAACGCAAGCCCGGCAAACGCTGCGGCGACCTCGCTACCCCCCAAGGCCACAGCAACGCGATCTTCGGGGAATACCTCGCGCAGCAGATCGCGCAGAAATGCGCTGCTGCGCGGGGTGTGTTCGGACGGCTTGAGATAAACGTGATTGCCGGCGGCGATCGCGGTAACCAGCGGCATCAACGCCAGATTGACCGGGTAATTCCATGGCGAAATGATGCCGACCACGCCCAAGGGCTGGATCCGCACCTCGGCGCGCGCCGGCAGGAACATGGCATCGACCGGGCGCCGCTGTGCACGCATCCATTCGCGCAGATGGCGGCGCATCACGTCGATTTCGGCAAGCACGGTCATGCCATCGGAAACCAGAGTCTCGTGACGCGAGCGATGACCGAAGTCGTCGGCGATAGCGCGCGCCATGTCTTCCAGCCGAGCCTTGAACACGCGGCGCAATCGCGCCAGATCGTCCATGCGCTGGGCATGGTCGGGAACCTTGTCACGCTGGGCGGCACGCAACCGCGCCAAGGTAGGCTGCAACTCGCTGATCGGGGTTTGGGCAGGGGTATTCATGGCGCCAGTGTAGCGCCAGCGGCAGACAATCGCTTGCGTTGTTGCGCACAACGGCTAGGCTGGACACAACCCGAGCCAAAGGAATCATCACGTGAAACCCAATTACCAATTCGAGAAACGCCGGCGCGAGCTGGAAAAGCAGAAGAAAAAAGCGCTCAAGGCCCAGAAAAAGACCGGCGCTGTGGAGCCTGCGTCGTCCGATGTCCCGAGCGCCGCTGCGCCGGTAAAGTGAGCTGACCTGTTGCGTCGGTCGCTGCGTGGCAGCACGTAGCGTCAGTCCCGGGTTACACCAACATCATCGCACCACCATGTAGCCTGGGTTATAGCGCGCAGCGCGAAACCCGGGGCACGCAGTGCCGGCGAA
>PFJA01000261.1:6142-6975 GCA_002782905.1 Lysobacterales bacterium CG_4_10_14_3_um_filter_64_11 | reverse complement strand
GGACGGCCGCCAAGCCTTCGGCGACCGTGATGGTGCCTTGGTCGTTGTTGGCTTTCCCGACGCGCCGGTCGTTCTTGGCGCGCTCGTCGGGGGCGACCTGACAGCCGGCGAGGACGCTGAGCATGGCTCCCACGACGAGCAAGAAAGAGAGGAGACGCCTGCTCATTTCGACCCCCACCGATAGCCCAGGTCGAGCCCTGCGGCCAAGGCCGAGCCGACCTTGACCATCGCGCCGAGCGCCCAGGCGTTGTCGGTCTCCTCGTCGACAAGGTGCCACTCGCCGCGGGCGCCGAAGTGCCCGATGAAGCCCGAGCTCAGGCCGCCGAAGTAGCTGTCGCGGCGATGGTCGTAGGTCAGGGCGACGCTGCCATGGTCGCCGGGCCAGGCGCCCAGGTAGACGCCCCAGCCAAAGCCCAGGAGCAACATCTCACTGGTGTCTTCGCCAAAGGGGACGCCGGGCAAGTCGTAGTCGAACCACTCCAGGCCGTAGCCGAGGTGGGCTTCGGCGAAGGAACCACGCAACGGGGCGCCGAGGCGCGCGAGGTCGTAGCGACCGGCCACGGACGACTCGAAGCTCAGGGTGCGGAAGCCCTCGGTGCCGTAAGAATGAAAGGTGCTGGCGAGCTGCACGTCGAGGGCGCTGCCATCGCGGGCGTCGCGCTCGCCAGCGAGGGGCCCGAGGAGGCGGCAGTCGCCTTCGAAGCGCAGGCGCTGGTTGTCGTCATCGGCGGCGACGATGCCCTCCACGCCGAGGCGCCAACGGTCTAACCAGAGCTGGGCATTAGAAGCGAGGAGGCTGGAGTACTCGAAGTGGGGGTCGTCGATGAAGCGGT
>PFJA01000261.1:315-6001 GCA_002782905.1 Lysobacterales bacterium CG_4_10_14_3_um_filter_64_11 | reverse complement strand
GGCCCTCAACCATGTCTGGTGCCATCTGCAGCACCGCCACCATGATCGGGATGTTGTCGACGATCGCCGATGCCACACCGATCGCAATGTTGGCCTGGGTCGCGCCCCAGCCAATATAGATCAACTGCGAAGCGTGCGCGAGGTAGCCGATGAAGCCCAGCCCACCGACGCAGAAGATGACGCCAAAGAAAAACAGCAGGGTATCCCATTCGGCGCGCGCGACGTTGTCGAAAATATCGAAACCCGGCACGTCACCGGCTTCCGTCAATGCCCGCGACGGCTCGCTGCGCTTGAGGAAATAGCCAAAAAACTTGAGCAGGGCCAAGCCGGTCATCATGCCGAGAAACGGCGGCAAGTGCAGAAAGTTGTGAAAGCTCACTGCCAGCATCAGCATCACCACGAACAGCGCGATGATGCGTTTGGCGCCGCGTTTCATCGGCACCGGCTCACGGCCACCCTGCGGCATCGCGTTGGGTACCGCGAAATGCATCAACACGGCGGGCACCAGAAAATTGACCAGTGAGGGCACGAAAAGCGCGAAGAACTCGGTGAACGCCAAGTGGCCTTTCTGCCATACCATCAGCGTGGTGATGTCGCCAAACGGGCTGAACGCGCCGCCGGCATTGGCGGCGACCACGATATTGATGCACGCCAGACCGATGAATTGCTTGTTGCTGCCGCCCAATGCCAACACCACCGCGGCGAGCACCAGCGCAGTGGTGAGATTGTCGATCACCGGCGACAGGGTGAATGCGAGCACGCCAGTAACCCAGAACAACTTGCGATAACCGTAATTGCGCCGGATCAACCAAGCACGCAACGCGACAAAGACATTGCGTTCGGTCATTGCGTTGACGAAGGTCATCGCCGCCAGCAGAAAAAGCATCAGTTCGGCGTATTCGACCACGCTCTGGCGCACGGCTTCTTCCACCGCATGGTTCATCCCGTGCTGTGCGTATATCCATGCGATCAAAGCCCAGATGATGCCCGCCGCCAGCATTACCGGCTTGGACTTGCGCAAATGGGTGAACTCTTCGACCAGCACCACCGCGTAAGCGAGCACAAACGTCGCAATGCTGGCGTAGCCAACCCAGTGCCGGGTCAAGTCGAGTGTCGCGCTGGTTGCTGGGGTCATGGGGTCGATATCTCGTGGTGAATGGTCGCGCGCCGAAGGCCATGCCCGCGCATGGCGCTGTCAGGTGCCGCAGTTTAGCAGGCGAATGTGTGCGCTCAGTGGCAGCGGCACGTTGTCGCTGGATAGCGACTGCTTGCCGGCGTGCTGCGCGTGGTGCTGATGTGCAGGACGGATTGCTGCACCGCTGCGCCATTCTCCTGTGACTGCCGCTATGCTGTGGTCATGACGCAATCGCAACGTTCTCCACGGCCACGCTATTTGTTGATCGGCGCCACTGGCGCGGTGGGCCGGCACGTGCTGGAGCGATTGACGGCGCACGGCGAGGTGGTGCTCGCATTGAGCCGGCACGCGCATGCACCCGCGCCAAAGCTGGCGCAATGGCATCGGCACGATATTTATCGTGACGACCCCAATACCTTGCCCGCGGCAGCGGTGGTGATCGGTGCCGGGCCGCTGGATGGCCTGGCCATCTGGGCCGCGCGCGCACATTGGCCGGCAGCAACACGACTGGTCGCATTGTCGTCGCTCAGCGCCGAGAGCAAGGCCGAGTCGGACGATGCGGATGAGCGCGCGCTGGCGCAGCGGCTGCGCGATGCGGAGGCGACGCTGTTTGCCGTGGGCAAGGCACGCGGCTGGTTGGTTACCCTGGTGCGCGCCAGTCTGATCTACGATCCGCAGTTCGCGCACCTGAGTCTGGATCGCTTGCTGGCGTTGGCCAATCGCCTGCGCTGTCTGCCGTTGCCGCGTGATGCAACCGGCCTGCGCCAGCCGGTGCATGCCGACGATCTGGCGCAGGCATTGTTGGCTTGTGTGGCCCGTGACGCCACCGCGGGTACGTTGTTGCGGCTGGCCGGTGGCGAGGCGGTTCCGTTTGCGGACATGGTGCTGCGCTACTTGCGGGCGCACGGTTCGACGGCGCCTATCGTGTGGTTGCCTGTGGCGGCAGTACGTGTGCTGCACGCGCTGTTGCCGTTGCTTGGCCGCCGCGGCCGGAGCGTCGCGGCACCGTTGGCGCGCAGCCGGCAAAGCCTCGCCATCGACAACGCCGATTGGTTGCGCGTGGGCTTGGTTCCGTGCGCATTTGTCGGCGCGAAAGCGAACGGCAATGACTGAACTGGTCGGTACAGGTACATGTTGCACTGCACAACACAGGCGCGGAAAAAATCCGTACGCTACAGCATTGCCGATGTAGCAATTGCGTTAAACGTGTTCGATCGACAGCCCGAAGCACCACTTCCTGGGGGGATACAAAATGACATTCCGCATGCTGCTTGTCTTGTCGCTGACGGCGTTGCTTGCCGCCTGTGGCGGTGGTTCCAATGATAGTCCGCGCGCGGTGCCTGCGCCGCCCGCCACCAACCCGGGTGGCCCGCCGGTGACCAGCGTGCTGACCGCACGTTTCAGTCCGGCCGATGGCGTCATTCCTACCCCGAATAACCTGCTGTTGCAGGGCACGACCGATCTCACCCTGAACATCCCGGTTGCCAATCCGAGCAACTTCGGCGACCCCTCCGTGGCGCTGAACGCGCTGGATGGCTGGAGTACGGTTGCGCCATGGTCAGCGAGCTTTTCAGCGGCACCGGCGCCGGCATCGGTAACTCCGGGTGGTTCGGTGCGCATGTTCCAGGTCACTCTCAGCGGTCCGGGCGGTGCAGTGATCGGCGTCGTCCGCGAGTTGCAGGGCGGCGTTGATTTCGTCACCGCCTTCGCCAGCAGCGACGCGACCGGCCGCACGCTGGCCATCGTGCCGCTCAAGCCATTGAGCCAGATCAGCTCTTACATGGTGGTGCTCACCAATGGCATCGCCGATGCCGCCGGCAACGTGGCGACGCCGGACCAGACCTATTTCTTCACCAAGCGCACCACGCCGCTGTTCGCCAATGGCGCCAGCACCGAACCGCTGCTGACCACTGCTCAGGCACAGGCGCTGGAACCGCTGCGGCAGTTGGTCAATTTCCAGGAAGCGGCGGCTGAAGGCGCCGGTATCCCGCGTGCCAACATCGTGCTGTCGTGGGTCGCCACCACCCAGAGCATCACCCCGGTGCTGCAAACGGTGCGTGCCATCACCCAGCCGGGCACCGTGGTGCTGGCGCCAACCGGCCTGAACATCCAGCAGGCGATTCCGAGCCTGCCGCCGATTGCCGACATCGTGGTCGGTTTCATCGATTTGCCGTATTACCTTGAGGCGCCATCGGCGCAGAACCCGACCGCGCCGCTGACCACGTTCTGGAAAGGCGCCGCCTGCGGTACCGTGCCGGCCTGCGGCGGTGCATTGGGCGCGAACAACCCCTCGACCTTCCTGACTTTCCTCAATACCCGTCCGCTGCCGACCGGCACGGTGCGGGTGCCGGTGCTGATGACGGTGCCCAACGCCGCGTCGGGCCGCGTCAAGCCGGCCGGTGGCTGGCCGCTGGTGATCTTCCAGCACGGCATCACCCGCAATCGCAGTGACGGTTTGGCGATTTCGGCCACGCTCGCCTCGCAGGGCTTTGCCATGGTCTCGATTGACCAGCCGCTGCACGGCATCACCCCGGCCGACACCGCGCTGGCGCCGTTCCGGGTCAACAACACGCCGTTCTTTGCGGCCGGCGCGCGCGAGCGCACCTTCGATGTCGATTTCATCGACAACGAAACCGGCGCACCGGTGGCCGACGGCAATCCGGATCCCTCGGGTGCGCACTCGATCAATTTGAGTTCGTTGCTGACCTCGCGCGACAACACCCGGCAAGCGATTGCTGACCTGTTCGTGCTGCGCGCCAGCGTGCCAAACATGAGCATCGATGGCGATGCGACCGGTGACTTCGACAACGGTAACGTGTCGTTCGTCGGCCAGTCGCTGGGCAGCATCGTCGGCACCGGCTTCGTCGCGTTCGAGCCGACGGTGAATGTCGCGGTGCTCTCGGTACCCGGTGGCGGCATCGCGCAACTGCTCAACGGCTCGCCAACCTTCGGCCCGGTGATTCAGGCCGGCCTGGCAGCCAGCGGCGTCAACGCCGGAACGCCGGACTTCGATCGCTTCATGGGCGCAGCGCAGCAAGCGGTCGATTCCTCCGACCCGGTCAATCTGGCCGGATTTGCTGCTGCCAAGCGCATCTTGCTGCATGAGGTGGTTGGTGGTGGCGCGTTGACCGGCGGCGGCACGGCATTGCCCGATCAGGTCATTCCGAACGCGGTTGCTGGCGCCCCGCTGTCGGGTACCGAGCCGCTGATCCGCGCATTCGGCCTGGCCAGCATCACCGGCACCACCGCCAACGCGGCCGGTGTGCGTGGCGCAACGCGCTTCATCCAGGGCGGGCACGGCTCGATTCTGCAACCCAACGCGGCGACGCCGGAAGGTTTGGCCGCCACCGTTGAAATGCAGGGCCAGATGGCAAGCTTCCTGGTCAGCGGCGGTACCGCCGTACAGGTTGCCAACCCAACCGTGATTCGCACGCAGTAAGCCCTGACCCGAGGACAGAGCAATGACTATGCAAAACAACACAATTCGCGGGCCGCGTGCCCGCACCCCGCTGGCCGCTGCGGTGGCGCTGGCACTGGTCGCCGCGACACCGGTGCAGGCATTCGAGTTCGGTACCGAGGGTGGCCTCACCGGCAGCCTCGACACGTCGTTGAGCTACGGCATCTCGTTGCGCACGCAGGATCCGAGCGCGCGTCTGGTTGGCAAGGCCGCATTCGATCCCACCCTGTTTTTGCGGGTTGGCCAATTGACCAGCCAGGGCCGTTTTCTTGAAGCGCAGGCGTTGCAGGTTGGCGCGCCCGGCGCGTTTTCAGTGAACGGCGACGATGGCAATCGCAACTATGGTGATGCCGGCGATATTTTTGCCAACACCGCCAAGGTCACCAGCGAGTTGAGCCTGAAGTACGGCGATTGGGGCGCATTCGTGCGCGGCACCTACTTCTACGACTTTGAAAACGCCAACAAGAACGTGCTCAGTTCACGCGCACGCAACAAAGTGGGCGAAGACGCGCGTCTGCTCGATGCCTTTATCTACAAGGACTTCACCTTCGGCGAAACCGGCACCGGCAACGTGCGATTTGGCCGGCAGGTGGTGAGCTGGGGCGAGAGCACCTTCATCCAGGGCGGCATCAACGTGATCAACCCGGTCGATGTGTCGCGCCTGCGCGTGGCCGGCGCCGAGTTGAAGGAAGCCTTCCTGCCGATCGACATGTTGTTCACCTCGTTCAGCTTCAACGAGAATCTCTCGCTCGAAGCGTTGTACATGTTCGAGTTCGAGAACATCGAGATCGATCCGCCGGGCACGTTCTTCTCCACCAACGATTTTGCCGGTGAAGATGGCAGTTTCGCCATGCTCGGCTTCGGTACCGTGCCGCAGCCGGTCAACAACCCGGACCTGTTCCGTGATGTCTGCCAAAGCGGGCCGGCCGGCTTTGTGCGCAGCGATACCGGGCTGAGCCCACAGGTCGTCGGTGCCGGGTGTAGTGCGGCCTTTGCCCGCGCCGAGAACCGCAATGCCAAGGATAGTGGGCAATGGGGTTTGGCGTTGAAGTATTACTCGCCGGAACTGGGCGACACCGAGTTTGGCCTGTACT
>PFJA01000261.1:0-243 GCA_002782905.1 Lysobacterales bacterium CG_4_10_14_3_um_filter_64_11 | reverse complement strand
TCGCCGCCTTGTTTTCCTGCGGGAAATAGCGTTCGACATAGGACTTGCCGATCAATTCGCCGAGCAGGCCTTCCGCCTCACCAATGGCGCGTTTCCAGCGCGGGCGCTGTTCGGGTGTGCCGCGCAGGGCCTGGCCGTAAAGAGCGAACCTGGCATCGTCGAACCGCTTGGGCAGCACGGCGGCATGGCTGGAGAGGAATTCCTTTGCCATCCACGCCTGCAAAGTCGCGGTCGGGGTATCGC
>PFJA01000158.1 GCA_002782905.1 Lysobacterales bacterium CG_4_10_14_3_um_filter_64_11 | reverse complement strand
GACCCGCAAGATGCAGTGCAAAAGCCCCAATCACGGTTGCACTGCGACAATGCGCGCCTGCCACTGCCGCGCAGTGGCACGCACCGCGTCGGCATCGATGCCGCACAGCTCGCGCGCGCGAAGCCGCCGCTCGCCGCGTATCCACACGTCGCAAACCTGGTGTCGGCCGGTGCAATACACCAACTGCGAGATCACCTCGAACATCGGCACGGTTTCGATGGTATCCATCTCGACACAGATCAAATCCGCTTCCTTGCCGACCTCGATCGAACCGACCCGGTCGGCAAAACCCAGCGCCTCGGCACCGCCCAGCGTCGCCATGTGCAGCGCCTGCGGTGCATCCAGCGCGGTGGCATCGCCGGCGACACCCTTGGCCAGCAGCGCCGCGGTGCGCATCTCACCGAACATGTCCAGATCATTGTTGCTGGCCGCACCGTCGGTGCCGAGCGCAAGCCGCACGCCGGCACGGCGCAAGCGCTCGACCGGGCAAAAGCCCGACGCCAGTTTGAGGTTCGATTCCGGGCAATGCACCACGCTCACACCACGTTCGGCACAAAGCGCGATTTCGGCGTCGCTGAGCTGCGTCATGTGGACCGCGATCAACTGACTGTTGACCAGACCCAGCCGATCCAGCCGCGCGATCTGGCGCATGCCGTGCACTGCCATCGCCTCGCTGACTTCCTGCGCGGTCTCATGGACGTGGATATGCACCGGAATATCCAACTGATCAGCCAGCATGCGTACCCGTTCCAGCCCAGCATCATTGACGGTGTACGGTGCGTGCGGCACGAAGCTGGTACGCACCAGCGCGTCGCTGCGCCACAGGTCGTGCACTTCCAGTGCCTTGTCGAAGTACTCATCCTGCGATTTCGCCCATGCGGTTGGAAAATCGATGACCGGAAGCCCGACCAACGCGCGAAAGCCCAGGCGCCGATAGGTGGCGGCGCACACATCCGGGAAGAAATAGTTCTCGCTGACGCAGGTGGTGCCGCCGCGCAGCATTTCCGCCACCGCCAATTCCACCCCGGCCGCGCAGTAGTCCGGGCCCATGATGGCGCCCTCGATCGGCCAGATGTGCTCGCTGAGCCAACGCATCAGCGGCAGGTCATCGGCGACGCCACGCATCAGGGTCATCGGACTGTGTGCGTGCGCGTTGATCAACCCCGGCAGCAACACCGCCGTCGGCCGCGAAACGCACTCGCTGGCCGTGAACCGCGCATGTGCCTGCGCGCGTGGCAGCAGCGCGATGATCTTGCCGTTTCGCACGGCAACACTGTGATCGTCAAGCACCTGCCCGGTCGGCGTCACCGGCACCACCCAACCGGCATCGATCAGCAGGTCACAGGACTCGGGAGCGGAAATTGGCGTCATAGGTTCAGGAGCCTGTCGAACTTGACCGATCGTAGCGAGGGAAAGCCGGTTCAAAGCAACCTTTCGTGCTTTGCCATGACCTCACGTACAGCAGAGGCGACAAGCGGTCCGCAGGTTGCGCAACAGACGCAAAGGAAAGCAAAAGCAATGACCTTTTTTGCGTTCTTTGCGTTCTTTGCGGATGCCAATGCTCTGGATGTTACGGCACAGCCGCGCTTGCACGCGAGGGCCGAAACGTCACTTGACCCGGCTGACGTATTCGCCAGAGCGGGTATCGACCTTGATGATTTCTTCCTGGCCGACGAATAGCGGCACCCGCACCACCGCCCCGGTTTCCAGCTTGGCCGGTTTGCCGCCGCCGCCGGAGGTATCGCCACGCACGCCCGGGTCGGTCTCGACGATCTTGAGTTCGACGAAATTGGGTGGCTGGATCGCAATTGGTGCACCGTTCCACAAGGTCACCACGCAGTCCTCCTCACCCTTGAGCCACTGCCAGGCGTCGCCGACAGCGGTCTTTTCGGCCTGTACCTGTTCGAACGTTTCTTGCTGCATGAAATGCCAGAACTCGCCATCGGCGTAAAGAAATTGCATGTCGGTGTCGACCACATCGGCAGCGTCGACGGTATCGGTGGATTTCATGGTCATCTCGACCACGCGCCCAGTCTTGATGTTGCGATATTTGACCCGGGTAAACGCCTGCCCTTTCCCCGGTTTGATGAAATCGGTGTCGATGATCACGCACGGATGGCCGTCAACGATGATCTTGGCACCGTTCTTCACATCGTTCATGCCATAACTGGCCATTGCAATCTCCTGAGCGCTTAGAATGGGAACCGCAGCCGGCAATCCGGCCACTGACCTAAACCTGACATGATACCCGCTAACACCCATCCAGCGCAGCCGCTGCGCTGGCAGGCACTCTGGCGCGACGCCATCCGCGACCCGCACACCCTGCTCGAACTGCTCGAACTGGGCCACCTGTCGCACCGGGTCAGCCGCGAAGCAACCGCGCAGTTCGCGCTGCGTGTGCCACAGGGCTTCGTCGCGCGCATGCGTCGTGGCGACCCGGGCGACCCGCTGCTGCGGCAGGTGCTGCCATTGGTCGAGGAAACCTTTGCCGTTCCCGGTTTCGTCCTCGATGCCGTGGGCGACCTGCCGGCAAGCGCTACCAACGGCGTGTTGCACAAGTACCAGGGCCGTGCCTTGCTGGTTGCTACCGGCAGTTGCGCGGTGCATTGCCGCTATTGCTTTCGCCGTCATTTCCCGTACGCCGAACAAACGGCTGCGGCCAACGACTGGCAGCCTGCGGTGGCGGCGCTGGCAGCCGACACCAGCATCCACGAGGTGTTGCTTTCGGGCGGTGATCCACTGTCGTTGAGCACGGAAAAACTGACCCAGCTCAGTGACCAATTGCGCGGCCTGAGTCACATCCGCCGCCTGCGCATTCACACCCGTCTGCCGATCGTGTTGCCCGAACGGGTGGACGACGAACTGCTTGCCTGGCTGGCCCGCCTGCCGTGGCCCTGCGCCATGGTGGTCCACGCCAATCATGCCAACGAGCTGGATGACAACGTGCTGTCCGCATTTGCGCGACTGCGCGCCAGCGGCATCAGCCTGCTCAATCAATCGGTATTGCTCAAGGGGGTAAATGATTCGGTGCCGGCACTTGCCGATCTGTGCGAAGGCTTGTTTGCCGGCGGCGTGTTGCCTTACTACCTGCATCAGTTAGACCGGGTCAGCGGTGCCGCACACTTTGCGGTGGATGATAGACAAGCCCGCGCATTGCACGATCAACTGCGCGCGCAACTGCCGGGCTATCTACTGCCGCGTCTGGTCCGCGAAGTGGCCGGCGCGGCGTCGAAGCTGCCGCTCATGTAGCGGTTTCACGCTTGCATCTGCTATCGCACCCACACATCATGCGTGTGTTTCAAGATATTCTATAAACTCTTGATAGCCTGAAGGAATCAGTTGAATGGCGCAATCCGATACCGTTCTGCGCGTGCTTCTGGTCGAAGACCGCGTAGAGGATGCCGAACAGATCACGTCGATCCTGCGTAATGGCGGGGTTGCCGTGCGTCCGGCGCGCGCCGAAAGCCCGGACGATTTCAGCGCAAAAATTGCCTCCTTTGCACCCGATCTGGTGCTTGCCGCAACGGACGCCAAGACCGTGCCATTTGCCACCGTATTGGCCACGGTGCGCGGTTCGAACAAGGATTTGATGGTGATCGCCACCTGTCTGGCGCTCAGCGAAGACACCATCCTCAATGCGCTTGAGGCCGGTGCCCGCAACGTGGTGGTCAGCACCAGCCCGGAACATGTGCAGATTGTGGTCAAGCACGAGTTCGAAGCGTTGCAGTCACGGCGCGCACTGCGCCGGATCGAAGCGGCACTGCGCGAAACCGAGCGCCGCTGCGATTCGCTGATCGATTCCTCGCGTGAACCGATTGCCTACATCCACGAAGGCATGCACATCCGCGCCAACTCTGCTTACCTGGAAATGTTCGGTTACGAGTCGTTTGAGGAGGTTGAAGGGCTTTCGGTCCTTGATCTCATCGCGCCGACGCACACCGACAGTTTCAAGCAACTGCTCAAGGATCTTGGCAAAGGTGAGCAGCCACCAAAATCGCTGCACCTGGATGGGCGCAGCAGCGATGGCAGCACGTTTGAGGCCGAGCTGGAGTTCGCCCAGGCCAGCTACGAAGGCGAGCCGTGTTTGCAGATTGTGTTCCGGCAACGCGCATCCGACCCCGAATTGGAACGCAAATACGCCGAGCTGCGGGAACGCGATGCACTCACCGGCCTGTACAACCGTCAGCATTTTCTCGCCGAGCTGGAGCAAACCATCGCCAAGGCCGCTGATGGGCAGTCCGACCACGCCTTGCTGCTGATCGAACCCGACAACATCGTCAACCTGGTTTCCGAGATCGGCATTGCCCACATCGATGAGTTTGTTGTCTCCATGGCGGCGCGCATCGAGGCGCTTGCCGGCACAACGCACATGGCTGCTCGCTTCAGCGAGCACGGCTTTGCGGTGCTGTGCAACGGTGTCGATCACAGCCGCACACAAGCCTTTGCCGAGCAGCTACGATGCGCTTTTTCCGACCAGATCACCGAGGCTGGCGAGCGCTCGGTTTCGGTCACGCTCAGCATCGGCGGCGTGCAGATCGGCGAACGTATCGCCAGCCTCAATCAGGTTCTTGCCAAGGCCAGCCAGTGTCTGCAAAGTGCGCAGACGCACGGCGGCAACTGCAAGGTATTGTTCGACCCGGCGGCGCAGGATCGCGAAGAGCAGGAACGCATCGCGCAATGGGTTGTGGCCATCAAGGCAGCGCTAACATCCGCCGACGGTTTCGTGTTGCATTACCAGCCCATCGTCTCGCTGCAAGGCGAACCCGGCGAGCATTACGAAAGCCTGCTGCGCATGCGCCACGGCAAGGGCGAACTGGTGCCACCGATGACCTTCCTGCCGATCGCCGAGGAGCACGGCCTGCTGGAAGCGATCGACCTGTGGGTAGTCAGCCATGCGATCACGACCTTGGCCCAGCGCAACGAATCCGGCCACGACACCGCGTTGTTCGTGAAGATCTCGCCGCTTTCCATGGCATCGGACGCGTTGCCCAAGCTGATCGCCAAACAACTGGCGACCCACAAGCTGCCGGGCAAATGCCTGATCCTGGAAGTACCGGAAGCCAAGGTGTTCACCAACCTCAAGGCAGCACAGGCGTTTCAACAGGCTCTGGCACCGCTGGGTGTGCGCATGGCGCTGGAACAATTCGGCTCCGGGCTCAACTCGTTCCAGTTGCTGCGTCACTTCGATCCCGCATTCCTGAAGATCGATCGCTCGTTCATGAGCGAGCTGGGCAAAAATGCCGAAAACCAGAAAAAAGTCATCGAAATTGCGCGCCAGGCGCGGGATGTCGGCAAGCAAACCATCGCCGAGTTCGTGCAGGACGCGGCCACCATGAGCGTGCTGTTTGCCAGCGGTGTGAGTCTGGTCGAAGGCCACTTTCTGGCGACCGCCGGCCCCGAGATGAACTACGACTTCGGCTGAGTGCTCAAAAAACGGATCTCTCGGTATCAGTGCGAGTTGCTGTCTGCCTGCCGTGATCGCCAAGTGCGTAATGCTCATGGAGCATTGCTGGCGGATGCTTTGCCGTTCTTGGCGCTCTTGGCGAGAGCTGACCTCCTACCCATACTCGCTGACGCGCCGAGAACAACGCCAAACCACGCGCGCCGCAGTTACCACGCGCCGCGCGAGGATTGCACGATCCGATCAGGCGAAGGCGTCGCGCAACACGATATTGGCATCGCGGTCCGCGCCGGTTGACACCATGGCCAACGGGCAGCCAACCAGTTCTTCCAGCGAGCGAAGGTACGCACGCGCGGCCGGCGGCAGCTTGCCGAACTCGGTGATGTTGTGGGTGGACTCGCTCCAGCCCGGGAACTCCAGATAGACCGGCTCGCACTCGGCCCAACCGGCCTGATCCAGCGGCGGGTATTCGGTTTCCTTGCCGCGATAGCGGTAGGCGATGCACATCTTCAAGCTGGTCAGTCCATCGAGCACATCGAGTTTGGTCACGCACAAACCGGAGATGCCGTTGATCATCACCGCGCGCTTGAGTGCCACCAGATCAATCCAGCCACAACGGCGCGGACGCCCGGTGGTGGCACCAAACTCCTGGCCGCGGGCGCGAATGTCCTCACCCAGAGCATCGTCGAGTTCGGTCGGAAACGGGCCGCTGCCGACACGCGTGGCGTATGCCTTGGCAATGCCCAGCACATAGTCGATCGAATTGGCGCCCACGCCACTGCCGGCCAACGCGCCGCCGGTTGTGGTGTTGCTGGAGGTCACGAACGGGTAAGTGCCGTGATCGATGTCCAGCAAAGCACCTTGCGCACCTTCAAACAGGATGCGTTTGCCCTGTGCACGCAACTCGTGCAGCAAGCCTGCGACATCATATTTCATCGGTTCGACGTACTCGGCAAACGCCAGCGCATCATCGAGCACCTGCTGGTAATCGACGGCATCGGCACCCAAGTAACGGGTCAGCACAAAGTTGTGATAATCCATCGCACTGCGCAGCTTTTCCGCAAGCTGCTCGGGATAATGCAGGTCGGCGACGCGAATCCCGCGCCGCGCCACCTTGTCCTCATAGGCCGGTCCGATGCCACGGCCGGTAGTACCGATCGCGTTGCCGCCGGCTGCTTTCTCGCGCGCCTGATCGAGCGCGATGTGGTACGGCATGATCAGTGGTGTGGCCGGGCTGATTTTCAACCGCGAGCGCACCTCGACACCGCGGGCTTCGAGCTCGTCGATTTCTTTTCGCAACGCCGCTGGCGACAACACCACGCCATTGCCGATCAGGCACAACACACCCTCGCGCAAAATGCCCGAGGGAATCAGATGCAGCACCGTCTTCTCACCGCCGATGACCAGGGTGTGACCGGCATTGTGGCCACCCTGAAAGCGGACGACTGCCGAAACACGTTCGGTCAACAGATCGACGATCTTGCCTTTGCCTTCGTCGCCCCATTGCGCGCCGAGCACCACTACCGACTGACCCATGCCTTGCTACTCCCGTTGATTGCCCCGCCACGGGGCGACGTCGGTGACTAC
>PFJA01000104.1 GCA_002782905.1 Lysobacterales bacterium CG_4_10_14_3_um_filter_64_11 | reverse complement strand
AGGCGACTCCGACTGGCAAAAGCCTGCCACCCACCACGTCGGCGCCAACCGCGCAGCGGCTGCCGCCGGCAGCACGCGCTGTGCCAGCGGCGGCAGCACCGTCGGCAGCGTCGCCGAGCATCGCGGTGCGCAAACCGGCACCGGCTGCGGTGGCCGCAACGCCGGTGCCGGTGGCCAACGCCGTTACCTTGCGCGATGCCGAGGCGTGGCTCGATCTGATCGAACAGGCTGGCTTGCGCGGACCGGTGCGCGAGTTGGCGGCGCACGCCGCGTTCGTCGATTATCAGGCGCCGTTGCTGCGCCTTTCATTGCCCGCCGGCATGGATTATCTGCACAACGACGCGATGCTGGAGAGCCTGTCTGCGGCGCTTGCGCCGGCGCTGGGGCTGCGCCCGCAGATTCGTTTTCAGATCGCCGTGGCAGCACCCTCCGATACCCTGCATCAGCGCCGCGAGCGCGAACGCGAGCAACGCCAGAGCGAGGCCGAGACCGGCTTCATGGCCGATCCGGCGGTACAGCATCTGGTCAATGCTTACGGCGCGCGCGTGTTGCCCGATTCCATTCGCCCCACCAAGGAGAGTTGATTATGCGTGGACCGATCGCCAACCTGATGCAGCAAGCGCAGCGCATGCAGGACAATCTCAAACAGGCCCAGGAAGCGCTGGCCAACCTCGAAGTCATCGGTCAATCCGGGGGTGGCATGGTGAGTGTCACCATGACCGGACGCATGCAAGTGCGTGCGGTGCGGATCGACCGCAGCATGCTCGCGGATGATCCGGAAATGCTCGAAGACCTGCTCGCTGCCGCGATCAATGACGCCGTGAACAAGGCCAATGCGCTGAGCCAGGAGCGCATGGGCGATGCCACTGCCGGCTTGTCGTTGCCGCCCGGGATGAAGATTCCGGGGCTGTTCTGACATGCGTAGCGGTAGCGCTTCGCGGGGCACTTCAGGCGCGCGTCAGCCATGACCACTACGACGCTGCTGGAACAACTGATCCAGAGCCTGCGTTGCCTGCCCGGCGTCGGCCAAAAAAGCGCTCAGCGCATGGCATTTCACCTGCTCGAACGCGATCGCAATGGCGGCCGGTTGTTGGCGCAGGCGTTGAGCGATGCGATGGCGCGCATCGGCCATTGCCGGCGCTGCCGTGATTTTTGTGAGGCCGAACTGTGCGCCGTGTGTGCCAGTGCCAGTCGCGATACGCAACTGCTGTGCGTGCTGGAATCGCCAGCGGATCGACTGGCGCTGGAGCAGGCGACCAGTTATCGCGGTCTGTACTTCGTGTTGCAGGGGCGGTTGTCGCCGCTCGATGGCCTCGGCCCGCGCGAGCTGGGCATGGATCTGCTGACCGAACGCCTGGCCAGTGGCGAGGTCAGCGAACTGATCATTGCCACCAACCCCACCGTCGAGGGGGAGGCAACCGCGCATTATCTGGCGCAGTTGGCGCGCCGGCACGGTGTCAAGCCGAGCCGATTGGCGCACGGCCTGCCGCTTGGCGGCGAGCTGGAATACACCGATCGCGGTACGCTGGCGCATGCATTCGGTTCGCGTCAGGAAGTGCTGCCACACCATTGACCGATGATCTGGAGGATGCCGTGACCGATACCCTGTTCAGCAAGATCATTCGTCGCGAGATTCCCGCCGATATCGTGTTCGAGAACGCGCATGTCGTGGGTTTCCGTGATATCAATCCGCAGGCGCCGGTGCATGTGCTGTTTGTGCCGCGCGACCCGGTGCCAACGCTCAACGATTTGCGCCATGATCAGGCCGAGTTGGTGGGCCAACTGGCACTGGCGGCAGCGCAGTACGCGCGCGAGCAGGGGTTCGCCGAAGCCGGTTATCGCGTGGTGATCAATACCAACGCCGCTGCCGGGCAAACCGTGTTCCACATTCATTTGCATCTGCTTGCCGGCCGAACGTTGAGCTGGCCGCCGGGCTGAGCCGGCCATATCGTGTGACTTCGGCTGCGGCATCGTGCCGCAGCAAAGTGCGGCAAAAACGCGATAGGCTGAGTGATTGCGATTTCATGGTGCGGAGTGCGTTGGGTTGCCGCTGATTTTGATCAAACTGCGTTATCTCGGCATCATCGGTGCGCTGTTGGCGCTGCTGCTGGCCAACGCCAACATGGATCTGGGGCCAGCGCGCATGCCATTGCTCAGCGCGCTCGCCGTGTTGCTGGCGGGCAATGTGGTCGCCCATGTCTGGTTGCGTCGCCGCCAAGCCGATGGCGAAGTGTTGGTGCTGGTGCAGATGGCGATCGATGTCATCGCATTGACCGTCGTGCTCAATTATTCCGGCGGCCCGGGCAACCCGTTTGCGTCCTTGTACCTGGTTCCGGTTTCGGTGGCCGCAGCCACCATGCCCAGACGCTATGCCATTGCCGTAGCGCTGCTTGCGACCGGTCTTTACACCGGGTTGTTGTATGGCCACCAACACCGCATGCATCTGGGCGGAAGTGGTTTTGCCAACCATGTCACCGGCATGTGGGTGCAGTTTCTGGTCAGCGCGATGATCTTGTTGGTGGTTTTGTGTCGTTTTCGCGCCATCGTCGAGGATCAGCGCCAGCGGCTTGCACAGGCGCGCGAGCGGCAATTGCGCGATGAGTCGCTGATCGCCGTTGGCGCGCTGGCCGCCGGCACTGCGCACGAACTCAACACCCCGTTGTCCACGCTGGGCATGTTGGTAGATGAGTGCGCCGACTCGCCATTGCCGCCGGCAGCCGACGATTACCGGCTGATGCGCGAACAGTTGTCGCGTTGCCGCAAGCACGTGGCTGTGCTTGCCGCGTTGGCACGGCGTGGGGCGTTGGGCGAGACCGTGGTTCAGTCCGTCGATGGATTCCTCGATGATTGCCTGGACCAATGGCAGTTGCTGCGCCCGGGGGTTGCCGTGGAACGTCAGCAACAGCTTCCCGGGGTGCGCATTGCCGTCGATCAGGGCTTGCCGCAGGCGCTGATCAATCTGCTCAACAACGCGGCTGACGCCAATGCTGCTGCCGGCAACGCGCACATGGTCACGCTCGATGGCAGCGTGCGCGATGATCGATATGTGCTGCATATTCTTGATCGTGGCCCGGGCTTGCGCACGGATTCGGGCGCCGTCAACGGCCACACCCGCGGCACCGGCCTCGGTATCGGCCTGCTGATTTCCAATGCCAGCATAGAGCGCTGCGGCGGCCGTGTGCGTCTGTTTGCGCGTGACGGTGGCGGCTGTGTCACCGAGGTGGTTCTGCCGATGGAGAAAACGCCATGACCAAGGTACGGCGCATCCTGGTAATCGATGACGACGATGCCTTCCGCAGCACCCTGGCCCGCGCATTGACTCGTCGCGGCTATCAGGTGGATAACGCGGCCGATGGTGCCAGCGGCGTGTCGGCCGCAAAAACCGCAATGCCCGATGCCATCGTGCTCGATCTCAAACTGGGACAGGACAATGGCTTGAGTCTGATCCGCAGCTTGCTGGGCAGCTGCCCTGATGCCCGCATCGTGCTGGCAACCGGCTATGCCAGCATCGCCACCGCAGTGGATGCGGTGCGACGCGGTGCTTGGGGCTACCTGCCCAAACCGTTCACCATCGACGCGCTGTTGGCGGCGTTCGAAGACCCGGATGCCGACGGGCCACCGCCAGAACCGGTGGATTCACCGCCGTCGTTGCGACGCCTGTCGTGGGAACATATCCAGCGCATGCTGGCCGAGGCGGATGGCAATGTTTCGGCGGCCGCTCGCTTGCTCGGCATCGACCGGCGCACTTTGCAGCGACGCCTGCACAAGCGCCCGGAGCGCGAGCGCGGGTAGTGGGAACCTCTTGAAACCTGCTGCGCAACAAAAAGTTGGCTTGTCAGCGGATGTGGGTGCAGAGGTGGTCAATGCTCGCCAAGAAATCCATCAGCCTCTTGGTGGAGGCGATTGACGGTTATTGATGCGGCAAACGGCAAAGGCCCGCGTGCCGACTTTCCGCATCCATGTTTTTGCTTGGCTTGGCGCTCCTGGCGTCTTGGCGAGAGCACTTGTGCATATGCTGTCGAAAAAGAACCGATCGGGAGCGGGCCGCCACCGTCATGAATAATCCGCGGACTGCATGCCCATGGCGATCACGCTGGGCAGGCAGCAACCCACACGGCTGCGGACGCGCCAAAAAACCCGCTCAACGCTCCAGCAGCGGCAGCTTGTCGGGCTTGCCATCCCAGTCGCTGGCGTCCGGCGGCGGTTCCTTGCGCGTGGTGATCACTGGCCAAACCGCCGCCAGCTCGGCGTTGAGCGCGATGAAGTGTTCCTGGCCGGCGGGCACATCGTCTTCCGGGTAGATCGCTTTGGCCGGGCATTCGGGTTCGCACAAGGTGCAGTCGATGCATTCCACCGGGTCAATGACGAGAAAATTGGGCCCTTCGTGGAAACAATCGACCGGACACACTTCCACGCAATCGGTGTATTTGCAGCGGATGCAGTTCTCGACGACGACGAAGGGCATGACGTGGTATCCGGTTGAGGCGCAATGGCAGCGTGGTTGCGACGACAGCGGCCATTGTAGCTTCCGCCGGCGTTCGCCACAAAGCGCAAAGGCCCGCGGCGGGCCTTTGCGTGACGATGGCAACGGAGTTGGCGCTGCGATCTCGAACTGGTGCTCCCTACGAGGTTCGAACTCGTGTTCCCGCCTTGAGAGGGCGGTGTCCTGGGCCACTAGACGAAGGGAGCGCAAAGGCTTGGTAGTGCAAGCACAAGCCGCTAGTATAGAAAGCTCGCGCTTGCGACGCAACGGAAATAACCTCGCCCGGCATCTGCCGGCACCCAAACCAGCAAGGAAACGCAGCGGCTACGCCGCCCGACATGATCTCATCTGCCATCTCCATTCCACTCCAGCCGGTACACGTGGCGCGCGACCAACATCCCATTTCGCGCAAGGACATCAGCCCCAATGCGTTGCGCGTGCTGTATCGCCTGCGCGAGGGCGGTTACGCCTCCTACCTGGTCGGCGGCGCCGTGCGCGATCTGTTGGTCGGCGGCAACCCCAAGGATTATGACGTGGCGACCGATGCCACGCCCGAGCAGGTCAAGCAGTTGTTTCGCAATTGCCGGCTGATCGGCCGACGCTTCCGGCTTGCCCATGTCGTCTATGGCCGCGAGATCATCGAGGTGGCGACGTTTCGCGCCAATAGCGATGACGGCTCCGGTGACCGTGAACTCGAAGATGGTCGCCTGGTTCGCGATAACGTCTACGGCACCATCGAGGATGACGCGGTGCGCCGCGACTTCACCGCCAACGCGCTGTATTACACCGTCGAAGATTTTTCGGTGCGCGATTTCGTCGGTGGTTTTGAGGACGTGCAAAACCGCGTGTTGCGCTTGATCGGTGACCCGGAAACGCGCTACCGCGAAGATCCGGTGCGTATGCTGCGCGCGGTGCGGCTGGCTGCCAAGCTCGGCTTCAGCATTGCCCCGTCGGCAGCCGAGCCGATTCCGCGGCTGGCGCCATTGCTCGATGGCGCGGCGTCGGCGCGCCTGTTTGATGAATGCCTGAAGATGTTTCTCACCGGCCATGCCGAGCGCAGCTTTCTCGGTCTTGAAGCACATGGCCTGTTGCCGGCGCTGTTTCCACAGGCGACCCAGGCGCTGGCGCGAGCGGGCGAGGCAACCCGCGCGATGGTGCTCGCTGCGCTCGAGAACACCGATCACCGGGTGGCGGAAGAGCGGCCGGTCACGCCGGCATTTCTGCTTGCAGCATTGCTGTGGCCGGCTTACAGCGAGGAAGTGGAGGCGTTGCTGGCGCAGGGCCTGGACCCGGCCGTGGCGCAGCAGCGCGCGGCGGATCGGGTGATAGTGCAGCAGGCGCAGCGGGTGACATTGCCGCGGCGTTTTTCGCTGGCAATGGAAGAAATCTGGCTGCTGCAAGCGCGTTTCGGCCAGCGTCAGCGCAAGCGTGTGTTTCGTCTGCTGGCACATCCGCGGTTTCGCGCGGCCTATGATTTTCTTGAGCTGCGCGCGATCCAGAACCCGGCCTTGCTGCCCGAGGTGGCGTTCTGGCGTGAGGCACAAATCGTGCCCGCCGAGCAACTCGCGGAAAAATTGGCGCCGGTGCGCAAGGGCAACAAGGCGGCTGTGCAGCCGGATGCGCCGCCGGTCGGCGATGGGGCAACGCTGGCCAGCGTGAAAAAGCGCCGACGCCGGCGGCGGCCGCATCCAGCCGGCAATCCCGAGACATGATCGACGCGTTCATTGGTCTTGGCGGCAATCTGGGCGCTGTGCGCGCGGCGTTTGCGGCGGCACTGGCGGCGCTGGCGACGTTGCCGCACACCCAGGTGGTGCAGGTGTCTCCGTATTTCCGCACGCCGGCGTGGGGCAACGCCGCGCAGGCCGATTTCATCAATGCGGCCGCGCAGCTGCGTACCGCGCTGACGGCTCGCGCGTTGCTTGATGCCCTGCTCGCTATCGAACGACAGCAAGGCCGTACCCGCGAGGGCGAGCGCTGGGGTCCACGTACACTGGATCTCGACCTGTTGCTGTACGGCGATCTGTGCTGCGATCTGCCCGGTCTGCACCTGCCGCATCGCGAGATGCATCAGCGTGCTTTCGTGTTGCTGCCGTTGGCGCAGATCGCCCCTGATATCATCGTCCCCGGGCGCGGCCGGGTGCGCGATCTGCTGGCCGGCGTCGATACTCATGCCATCACTGCACTAACCTAGTATTCCGGGGTCAGGACACCATGTACGCAAGCAACGACAAAGCCGCGACCCGCCCCAGACTGACGGTGCCACAACTGCGGCAATACAAGCACGATCGCACCAAACTGGTGGCGCTGACCGCGTACGACGCCAGTTTTGCTGCCGTGCTCGACGCCAATGGTGTGGACGTGATCCTGGTTGGCGACTCGCTGGGCATGGTGGTGCAGGGTCACGACAG
>PFJA01000176.1 GCA_002782905.1 Lysobacterales bacterium CG_4_10_14_3_um_filter_64_11 | reverse complement strand
CGCCTGATCAGCACTCGGCGCGGCTGCGCATCCTTTCGCCTGCCGGCCGCCTCATGGTTATTGATCGTTGGGGATTGCGGGCGCTGCTGCGGGCTGTGGCGCGCTGGGCAAACGGATACACTTGCGTACTGTTACCGCCACCCAGCCCGGGCGGGATCGGGCGCGGCACCTCGGAGGCAGTCTTGATGAGCATGGTTACTGCGCTTGCTGACGTACCCAGCAGCCCGCATGCGGCTGGCGATGGGCCGCATCCGCATGTCGGCATGCCGCGTCTGGACACCGACGGCAAGACGGTGTCATTTTTCGAGTTCTGGCCGAGTTGGCTGGTCTATATTCCGGTCGCCGTGCAATGGCTGGGTTTGTCGTTGCGTCACGGCTCACTGACCGTGCCGTTATGCGCCAATCCGGCGCTGCCGTTGTCGGGCATGGTTGGGGTATCCAAGAGTTTGCCGATGGCGTTGGCAGGCAGCCACGCCCAGGCGTTGATTGCGCCGTTCGTGCGGCGGCAACGGGCAGCGGGCCTTGGCGCGGAAGCGGAAGCGGACACCGCATTGGCGCAGGCGCGGGCGGCTGGGCTGGACCTGCCATTGGTCGCCAAGCCCGACATCGGCTGTCGCGGTGCGGGCGTTCGCCTGATCCGTGATATCGCGCAGTTGCGCGCTTATGTTGGTGCATTCCCGGACGATGCAGCCTATTTGCTGCAAGAGCTCGTGCCATGGGAAGGCGAGGCCGGGATTTTCTATGTGCGCCGTCCCGGCCAGGCGCGCGGTGAGGTGTTTTCGATGACCCTGAAGTACGCGCCCTATGTGCTGGGCGATGGCGTACGCAACCTGCGCCAGTTGATTCAGAACGACCCGCGCGCCAGTCAGATCGCGCACATTTATTTCGCCCGCCACCGCGAGCGGCTCGACGAGGTGCTCGCCGAGGGCGAGCCGATGCGGCTGGTGTTTTCCGGCAGTCATTGCCGCGGCAGCGTGTTCCGTGATGGCCGCGCGCACATCAGCGAGGCGCTGGTGAGCGCCATCGACCGCCTGTTTGCCGATCTTCCGGGCATGCATTACAGCCGCCTCGATGTGCGCTTTCGCGATATCGAGGCGCTGCGCGCGGGGCGTGATTTTCGTGTCATCGAGATCAATGGCGCGAGCAGCGAGGCGACCCATATCTGGGATCGCAATGGCACCCTCGGCGAGCTGTACCGCACCCTGTTTTTTCAGTACCGCACGCTGTTTGAAATTGGTGCCGATCAGCGCCGTCAGGGCGCAAAGCCGCCGCGGCTGCGCGACCTGTTGCGCGCCTGGCGGCATGAGCGGGCATTGACCCGCAACTATCCATCGACGGATTGACGCGCCCGTGAATGCCGCTCTGCCATCACCCTTTTTATTGCCACGCAAGCGCGGCCTGTCGTGGTTGGCGGTTCTGGCTGAGCGCGTGCTGGGTCTGCGCCGGCTCGATACGTATTACCGGCATCGGCCGGCGGCCGCTGACCTCGATCAATTTCTCGACTTCGCACTACAGGCGCTGGATGTTGGCCACGAGGTGCTGGGGCAGGGTATCGCTGCGGTGCCGCAGACCGGCGCGACCGTGGTGGTGGCCAATCACCCGTTCGGTGGTGTCGAGGGCGTGTTGCTGGGCAAGTTGCTGCGCCAGCGCCGCCCGGATGTGAAGATTCTGGTCAACGACATGCTGACCCGCATCCCGGAATTGCGTGAGTTGTTCATCCCGGTCAGCGTGCTCGATCGCAACGCCCGCGCGCGCAATGCCAACGGTTTGCGTGAAGCCAACCGCCACCTCAAAGCCGGTGGTCTGCTGCTGATTTTCCCGGCCGGCATGGTGGCCAGTTACGATTTGCGCCAGCGTCGGGTCACCGAGCGTGCCTGGAATCGCCTGGCCGGGCATCTGGTGCTGCGCTCGGGCGCCAGCGTGGTGCCGATGTTCATCGAAGGCCGCAACAGTGCCTTGTTCCATCTGCTCGGCCTGGTCCACTTTCGCCTGCGCACCCTGCTGTTGCCACGGCAACTGCTGAACCGGCGCAGCACCACGGTGCGCGTGCATGTTGGCGATCCGGTTACCGGCCCGGAGTTGAGCACGCTCGGCGATGCCGACGAAATGGTGCGCTACCTGCGTCTGGCGACCTACCTGCTGCCCAGCCGCGAGGCGATCGGGCGGCCGTTGCCGTTGCCGCGGCAGTTGCCGGTAGCGCCGCCGGTGGCGCGTGCTGAGCTGCTCGGCAATCTTGTCGAGCTGAGCGCGGAGCACCTGTTGCTGCGCAATGGCGATATTGCGGTGTATTGCGCGCCCGCCGATTGCCTGCCGGCATTGCTGCCGGAACTGGCGCGCCTGCGTGAGCTCACCTTCCGCGCGGCGGGCGAGGGCACCGGCCGCGCCCAGGATGGCGACCGCTTCGATGCCGATTACCTGCATCTGTTTTTGTGGCATGAAGTGGATCACGAGATCGTCGGCGCTTACCGCATCGCCACCACCGACACGGTGCTCGCCCGGCGCGGGCTCGATGGCCTGTATACCCGCCAGTTGTTCCGCTACGATCGTGCCTTTCTCGACGGTCTCGGCACCAGTCTGGAGATGGGCCGCTCGTTCGTGCAACCGCGTTATCAGCGCAATCCGCTGGCGCTGGACCTGCTCTGGAAAGGCATCGGTGCCTACGTCAGCCGGCATCGCCAGTACACCACCTTGTTCGGGCCGGTCAGCATCAGTGCCGAATACAGTGCGTTTTCGCGGCAATTGATCATGCATTGCCTGAGCCTGCATTTTGGCGACAGCGAGCGTGCCGGCCAGGTCAAGCCGCGCCGTCGTCTGCGCGAGGTCAAGGCGCCGTGGAGCCACGATCTGCTGGCGGTGCTCACCGATGAGCGCCGCCTCTCGCGTCTGATCAAACGCATTGAAGGCGACAAGTCACTGCCGGTATTGTTGCGCCAGTACCTCAACCTGAGTGGTCGGCTGATCTGTTTTCATGTCGATCGCGAGTTCAGCAATACCCTGGTCGGCCTGATCGCGGTCGACCTGCGACGGGTCGAGCCGCGCTTGCTCAAGCGCTACCTCAGCCCCGACGCCGCGCAAGCTCTCATTCAAGGACGCTGACCATGCCGCATCCGGTTACCTATTGCAGCCAGGAAATGCTCGAACAGGGCGAGCGTTTGTTGCGCGACCTGCCGGTGCAGGCCTACAGCGCGGTGCCGCCGGGTGGTGGCAGCACGATTGGTCAGCACATGCGCCACATGCTCGATCATTATCAGAGCCTGATGAACGCCGAGCGCGGCTGCGTCGATTACGATGTGCGCCATCGCGGCAGCGCCGTCGAAACCGATATCGGCCAGGCGCGTGCATTGATTGCGCAGTTGCTGGCGTGGGTGCGCACACTGGACGATGCGGCGTTGTCGCAGCCGATCGTGGTGCGCAGCGAAGTGTCGCTGTGCCGCACCGTGTGCGCCGAAGTGGGCAGTACCATCGGCCGCGAGCTGATGTTCCTGTCCAGTCACATGGTGCATCACCAGGCCATCGTCGCGCTGGTTGCCAAAGCGTTGGCGGTAGCGGTGGAGCCGGGTCTGGGGCTGGCGCCAGCGACGCGCAGCTACTTGCGGACCGTGGGTTGATTCGGGGGCCATCCATAAACCTGCTGCGCCACCCGATTGCGGCGTTGCGCGGTGCTCGGAATCCTCAGTTACGCGAAAGTACGCTGCGGTTCCTGCGCCCCGTGCGCCTTGCATTCGATCGCTTCGCGACCACGCCTGCTGCGCAGGCTACGCCTTCCCTTCGCCGCTGCGCGGCTCGCTCGGTCGGGCCGCTCGCGACGGTTTTTGGAGGTGCCCTTCAGTGATTCGAATTGCTTTTTTTGCAGCACTAGGTGTTGCCGTCGTCAGCGTCCTTTTGGCATGTGCGCCCAAGGGCCCAACCCCGGAGCAGCTCGCCCAGCGTGCGGCAGCCGCCAAGGCGCAGCAGATGGCGGCGCAATACGATGCGGCCGTGGCCCGCGAGGATTTTGCGCTGGCACAGATCCTCGGCAATATCGTGCTGGTGCAATACCCCGACAGCACCGCGGCCACACGTATCCACCCGCTCTATCCGCAGATCATCGAGCGCGCGGCGCAGCAACGCGATCGCAAGCGGCAAGCCGATTTGTGGACCTATCACGCGGTACCAAGCAAGAGCGGCCCCGGCACGGTATACACCGGTTTCATCTGGGCGGTCGATGCGCCGGACAGCCACGAACCATCGATCCGCTTGGTGCTGCGCAATCACCCGGAATGGGGGCTGAGTGCCTATCTGTTGCTGGATCGCACGCGTCGGCCTGGCGCTCTGGTGGACAGCAGCGCCCCGGATATCGGTGCGGCGCGTGCCAGCCAGACGGCTGCCGCTGCCGGTGCTGGCCCGTATCTCTGTCCCGAGCCGGCTTGCAACATCACCATTCGCTTCGATGATGGCGCAGCGCAAACCTTCACCGCTTATGAGCCGGACGAGCGTGGCACCGGCGCTTTGTTCATCGAGGACTACGCGGTGCTGACGGCGGCCATCGACGCCGCGCAGTGGATGGCGATCGACATGCCAACCGCAGCCGGCATTCGTGAATTGCGCCTTGAAGTGGCGGGTTACGCTGCGCAGCGGTTGATGCCAGCAAGCGCTCCCTGAGCGCAGGCGTCGGGTTTACCCGGGAACCTCTTGCGGAGCGCAGGAACGGGTCGCGCAGCGGGTTTTTAGAGGTTTCCGCCTGCAACACTGCTTCCCATCCGCGCACTCGATCATGCGCAAGCGGCGGCGTACAGTGTTCCCATGAACACCACGACCAACCCTATCGCCCGACCGCGCAGCGTGGCGCACGTCTACCAGGGTCAGGCGACTTCCGATGGTGCCGGTGTGCGCCTGGTGCGCATGCTCGGCACGGCGCAATTGCCGGATCTGGATCCGTTTCTGTTGCTCGATGCCTTTGGCTCGGACAAGCCCGGCGATTACCTTGCCGGTTTTCCCGACCACCCGCATCGCGGCTTTGAAACCGTCACCTACATGCTCGATGGCCGCATGCGCCACCGCGACAATCACGGCCATCAGGGCCTGCTTGGCCCGGGCAGCGTGCAGTGGATGAGTGCCGGCCGCGGCATCGTGCACTCGGAAATGCCGGAGCAGGTGG
The DNA here is from genome assembly GCA_002782905.1 of Lysobacterales bacterium CG_4_10_14_3_um_filter_64_11. Classification (GTDB taxonomy): domain Bacteria; phylum Pseudomonadota; class Gammaproteobacteria; order Xanthomonadales; family Xanthomonadaceae. The sequence continues at coordinate 1,978 of PFJA01000176.1, read as the reverse complement.
AAGGCCTGATGCGCGGCTTTCAGTTGTGGCTCAACCTGCCGGCACGCGACAAGATGAGCCCGCCACGCTATCAGGAATATGCGGCCGATCAGATTCCGGTATATGCGCCGTCGGCCGGGGTACGCGTGAAGGTGATCGCCGGCCAACTGGGCGACGCCAAAGGGGTGATCGAGCAGCCGGCGACCGATCCGCTGTATCTCGATATTCAGCTCGATGCTGGAGCGGAGATTGCCTCGCCGGTGCCACCCGGTCACAGTGCCTTCGTGCATGTCTACCAAGGCACGGCGCAGGTGCATGGCACTCGCGTAGCGGCGGGCGCTCTGGCCGTGCTGGCTGATGGCGACGCGGTACGGTTGCAAGGCGGCGACGGCATCGCCCGCATGTTGCTGATTGCCGGCCGACCGTTGCGCGAGCCGGTGGCACGGCATGGGCCATTCGTGATGAACACCGAGGCCGAACTGGTGCAGGCATTCAACGATTATCGCGCCGGGCGGTTTTGAGCAATCCAACCCCGCAGACCCCGCGTTTACGAAGAAACAAAGGTCCGCAAAGGACGCAAAGTGGCAAAGGACGTAAATGAAGTTCGTTGTGGGGTTAGCTTCGTTGGTTACGATGCCAGCGGCTGCAACTTTTGTTGTCGGGATGGCTCGATTCCGGCCCGACCGAAGTGCCTTTGCGAACCTCGCGTCTTTTGCGGACCCCACTGACTTTCGCGCGATCCAACCGCGCATGCGAGCCAGGTGCATACGAAGAAACGATGGCTTGGCGATTCAGTTTCTTGAGAGTGCGCTGCTATTATCAACGGCCCCACGTTCCTAGCCAGCCACCGTGCGCATTCGTCAGCTCCCCGAAGTATTGATCAACCAGATTGCCGCCGGTGAGGTCATCGAACGCCCGGCCTCGGTGGTCAAGGAACTGGTCGAGAACGCCCTTGATGCCGGTGCCACGCGGCTGGATATCGACCTGGAACAAGGCGGGGTGCGGCTGATCCGCATTCGCGATGATGGTGGCGGCCTCGCCGCCGACGAGTTGGCGCTGGCGATGTCGCGCCACGCCACCAGCAAGATTGCCAGCCTCGATGATCTGGAACAGGTCGTCACCCTGGGGTTTCGCGGTGAGGCGTTGCCGTCGATCGCCTCGGTCAGCCGCTTTACCCTTACCTCGCGGCAGGCGTCCGCCGAGCATGGCACGCGGCTGGAAATGGCCGCGGGCGGCGCCGCCGCGTTGACCCCGCACCCGCACCCGATCGGCACCACCGTGGAGGTGCGCGAGTTGTTCTACAACGTGCCGGCGCGGCGCCGTTTCCTGAAAGCCGAGCGCACCGAACTGGGCCACATTGAGGAATGGCTGCGTTCGCTGGCGCTGGCGCGGCCCGACGTGGAACTGCGCATCGGCCACAATGGCCGTGCGCTGCGCCAGTACCGCGCCATCAGTGCCGACGGCGAGCGCCTGGCGCGGGTCAGTGAAGCACTCGGCGCCGGCTTCACCGAGCAATGTCTGGCGATCGAACACAACGGCGCCGGTTTGCACCTGCATGGCTGGGTCGGCTTGCCGACCGCCTCGCGGGCCAGCGCCGATCAGCAGTATTTTTATGTCAACGGCCGTGTGGTGCGTGATCGCCTGGTCGCTCACGCAGTGCGTCAGGCTTATGCCGATGTGCTGTATCACGGTCGCCACGCAAGCTTCGTGCTGTTTCTCGAACTCGATCCACGGCGGGTCGATGTCAACGTGCATCCGGCCAAGCACGAAGTGCGCTTTCGCGATGGCCGGCTGGTGCATGATTTCGTATTCCGCAGCTTGCACGAGGCGTTGGCCGGTGCGCGCGCCGGCGGTAGCGCTGCATCGGTGCTCGATGCCAGCCCGTCGCTGCCGGCAGCGGGTGTGGCGGCATTCGCCGCGGTGCCGCAGCAGGCGCGCATGGGGCTGCCGGTGCGCGAGCAGATTGCTGCCTATGCGGCCTTGTACGGCGAGCGGCCGC
>PFJA01000199.1:2697-7106 GCA_002782905.1 Lysobacterales bacterium CG_4_10_14_3_um_filter_64_11 | reverse complement strand
CATTCGTGGCTTCCTGCTGGCGTGGGCGGACCAAGGCCGCGGCACCGGCCCCGCGCAGCGCCAGGTTGTGGTAGCCCGGGTTAGGCCGCAGGCCGTTACCCAGGATGGTGCGCCGTGGTGGCGACTAGGGTAAACTAAGTCCGTCGAACTAAACTAGGAAAGGTGACCCATGCGAACGTTCAACATTCATGATGCCAAGACCCAACTATCGCGGCTGGTTGAGCAGGCCGCCAAGGGCGAGCCGTTCGTGATCGCCAAGGCCGGCAAGCCGATGGTCAAGGTGATGGCGTTGGACTCGCCGGAGCCGTCGCAGATCAAGCGGTTCGGCTTCATGGCCGGGCAAATCAGCGTGCCGGATGACTTCGACCGGATGGGCGAAGTCGAAATAGCACAGATGTTCGAGGGCGACGCGTGAAGTTGCTGCTGGATACGCATCTGCTGCTTTGGGCAGCGGACAGTTTTGAGCGCTTGCCACCCGACGCGCAGGACTTGATGGGTGCGCCGGACAACGAGTTGATCTTCAGCGTCGCCAGCCTGTGGGAAATCGCGATTAAACGGGGTCTTGGTCGTGACGATTTTGCTGTCGATGCCAGGGTGTTGCGGCGCAGCCTGCTGGACAACGGTTACCGCGAACTGGCGATTCTCAGTGCGCATGCCGTTGCCATCGACGCCTTGCCCGCAATTCATAAGGATCCTTTCGACCGCCTTCTCGTCGCGCAAGCGATGGTCGAAGGAATCACGTTGCTGACGGTCGATCCGAAGGTGGCGGAGTATCCAGGGCCGGTGCGGCGCGTTTGATTGTGTTTGATTCGGGGATGCAAGCATCATCGGGCGACGGTCGCGCGACACCAACGCAACCGCGCACCGCTTTGATCTTGCCATGCCTGCCAGCGCGCTGAAACGATGCGCTCGCCAGCGGCCAGCAGTTCGCCGTCGCCGGCAAACAGCAGTGGCAGGTGTTCGCGTTGCCACGGTGGCACCGCTTGTTGCTGCAATACGTGGCGCAGGCTGTGGTGATGTTCGCGGCCGGGCAGGCGGATGCGTTCGCCGCCGCGGCGGGCGCGCACCCACAGCGTGCTGTCGAAAGGCATGTCGAGTTGCAGGCTGCTGCCATCGGGTAACGGCAATGGTGCGCGGGTATTCCATTGCACTTGCCAATCGCTGGACAATGGCGGGTGCGCGTTGCCGACATGCAGCAGGTCGCGCCAGCGTTGCATGCGCGCACGGTGCCAGCGGTACTGCGGCTGCGCGTCGGCGCGTGCGTGCAATAGTTGCGATTCAATGACCGCGATGGCGCTGCCGCGCAGTGGCGGCAACCCTTGCTGTTCGACCCACAGCCGCAGCAGCCGCGCACGCCATGGCGTGGGCTGGGTGAGCAGCGCGCTGACCGACACGGTGGCGCGGTCGGCGGTTTGTACGCCGAGCAGACGGTTGCCGGCTTCGGCGCGCAGGCACTGCGCATCCTCGCTCAGCAGCTCGGCGCTGCGCGCCAGCGCGGCGCTCGCTTGCGGCCAGCGCTGTTGCAGCAGCGGCAACACCTTATGACGCAGAAAATTGCGATCCGGGCCATGTTCGGCGTTGCTGGGGTCGTCGATCCAGCGCAGGGCATTGGACTGAGCGTACGCCAGCAACGCGGCGCGCGGCTGGTTCAGCAGCGGTCGCCAGATCGTATTCGGCGCCAGCTCGCGCCATTGATTCATCGCCGCCAGGCCATCGCTGCCCGCGGCGCGCAGCAGGCGCAGCAACACGGTTTCGGCTTGGTCGTCCTGATGGTGGGCAAGTGCCAGCACTTCGTTTTCGCCAAGCTGCACGCGAAATGCGGTGTAGCGGGCATGGCGCGCGGCGGCTTCAAGGCCAATGCCTTGATTGCGATCAACGCTGACGCGGGCAATGTGCAGCGTCAGCCCGAGATTGGCACAGACCTGCTGGCAATGCACAGCCCAGGCGTCGGCATCGGCGTGCAGGCCGTGGTGCACATGGATCGCACGCAAACCGCACGCACGCACGGTCGGCAGCGCGGCGAGCGCGTGCAGCAACACGCTCGAATCCAGGCCGCCGCTGAAGCCGACCACGATCGGCTGCGCTGGCGCGGATCGGGCCAACAGGGATGGAACGAAGATGTCGGCACGCTGTGTGCGCACGGTACGGGCTTCCGATGGCCGGTTTGATCGGCTTTCGCCGGTGATTGTGCCGTATTGCGGCCACGTCGATGGTGCCTTCTACGCTTCTTTCACGGGGTGTAAACTTGGGACAGTGCTCGGCAAGCCGGTGAAATTGACGCTGGTCAATTAACGACGAAATAACAGGCGGATACTTGCCTTGACAGATACGGGAGCCAAAGCACCGGTTACCCCCGCTACTCAAATAACTATGGAGACGATGACATGAAAGCACTGACACTCATCACGCTGCTGCTCGGCGCGGGCCTCACCAGCGGTGGCGCAATGGCCACCGATGCCCCGGATGATGCTGCGGCGATGGCGTTGCTCAAGCAGAGCAAGTGCCTGACCTGCCACAGCGTCGACAAAAAGAAGGATGGCCCCAGCTACACATCCGTTGCCGAGAAATACCGCGACAACCCGGAAGCCGTTGCCAAGCTCACCGATTGGGTGAGCACCAGTCACCCGGTCGAGATCGATGGTGAAGAGGAAGACCACGGCGTGGTCAAGACCCGCGACGCCGCCAAGATCGACAATCTGGTGCATTGGATACTGACGCGCTGAGCGGCTGAGCGCGTCACCTGCGCACAGCGCACGGTTTGCAGCGTGCGCTGTGCCGATGGCCTCGGCCTGAGGTCGAAGCGGATTTCTGGGGAGCAACATGAAAAAGGTTTTTGGTTCCGTTCGTACGTGGGGTTGGTTTCGCATCATCTGGGTATCGCTGCTGGCACTGTTGATCGCGATGACGCTGGTCGTGGGCGGCGCTGCTGGCCTGGCATGGACCAGCACCGAAAAGTTCTGCATCTCGTGTCACGAAATGCGCGAGAACGTCTATGCCGAATACCAGGGCACGATCCACGACACCAACCGCAGTGGGGTGCGCGCGATCTGCACCAATTGCCATGTTCCGCATGAGCCGGTGGCGCTGATCAAGCGCAAGTTCGCGGCCACCTTTGAGCTGTATCACAAGCTGGTCGGCACCATCGATACGCGCGAGAAGTTCGAGGCACACCGCTATCAACTGGCACTGAAGGTGTGGCAGCGGATGAAGGATACCGACTCGCTGGAATGCCGCAACTGCCATGTGCGCAGCTCGATGAGCGCCGAGCTGCAGTCGGCACGCGCGCAAAAGCGCCACACCAAGGCTGATGCCGAGGGCATGACCTGCATCGATTGCCATTTCGGCATTGCCCACAACGAGCCGGAAGGCCCGTTGGGCCCACGCGATTTGCCGGTGCGCGGGCGCATGCCAACGCCTCCTGCCGAGGAACCGGCACCTTCGGCGGCGGCAACATCGAGTGCCGAGCCGGCTGTGGACGTTGCAGTGGCATCAGCGGCGGGTGCGGCCACACCTTGACACGCCGTCGGCAAAGCAGCCTGCCATGCGCTGCATGCAGGCTGAGCGGCGAGCGAAACCCAATTCAAGACCACAACAATCAATGAGGATTCGACCATGAGACACACAAGCACCCTTCTCGGCATCGCTGCCAGTTGCTTGCTGGCGTTCTCGCCGGGGCTGATCGCCGCCAATCAGGATTCAGCGACGTTGCCGGCAGACCACCCCAGCACCGCCAGCGTGTGCGCCGAGTGCCATGAGAGCGAGAGCCAGATTCACGCCAATCACGCGGAATGCACAAGCTGCCATCTGAACGCGAGCACCCACGCGGCCGCCAAAAGCCCCCGAAAAACCGCGCCGGGCTTGCCGGAAACCGAGCAGTGCCTCGCCTGCCACAAAAACGACGACGCGCGCATGAACTTCGCCGTTTCCGACCACCACAATGCCGGTGTTGCGTGTGCCGATTGCCACGGCGTGCATTCGCCCAAGGTCAAGGGCAACGATCTGAGCCTGGCCAAGGCGGAAGACAGCTCCAAGCTGTGCGCCACCTGCCACCGCGATGTGTTGGCGCGTTTCGACATGCCCTCGCATCACCCGGTCAAGGAAGGCGGAGTGTCGTGCGTCGGCTGCCACGATCAACACGGCAGCAAGACGGTGTCGCTGCAAAGCAATACCGAGAGGTGCCTGACCTGCCATCAGCGCTTGCGTGGGCCATTCGCGTTCGAGCATGTGCCGGCGGTGGAAGATTGCTCCAATTGCCATGACCCGCATGGTGCACCGACCCGGCGCTTGCTGGCGGCGGCGCAGCCGATGCTGTGCTTGCAGTGCCATTCGCTGCCCAACAATCGTCACGGGCAAACGGCGTCCACTGCCACCACACCCGAAGCCCTGAATCAGCCGGTGTCCGGTGCGCT
>PFJA01000199.1:1740-2654 GCA_002782905.1 Lysobacterales bacterium CG_4_10_14_3_um_filter_64_11 | reverse complement strand
ACCCAGGATGAACACTTGCGTTATTGATGTCGGTACCTCGCTGCGGACGGCGAGCGGCAGTTGTGCCAAGTGCCTGCTGCGCGCCATCTGCCGCCGGATCTGACGTCCGGCACCCGGTTTCATACCCATCATTCACCTCGAATCGCACTCGCTGCTGATCGGAGAAATGTCATGACAAGTTCGGTTGTATTGCAACGCGCCATCCTGCCTGCGGCTTTGCTGTTGGCGATGGGTTCCCTGTATGCGGGAGATGTCGCCGCGCAAGCGGCGCAGGGCACGACCACGGTGGGCGAGATCACGCCCAAGGTGTTCGTCTACGATTATTTCAGCGGCCCTGGCGAGGAGCGCACCGCGTTTCTGGAGCGTTACGACTATCGCAAGGGGCTCAGTGGCGACCGCCGCTCGGACGTGTGGTTGGACGCAGATTTTCGCCTCACCATGAGCGATGCCGAGCGTGACCTGTTGGTGGTTGAGCGGCTCGGTTTTGGCCGCTACAACCATCGCAACAAGGTGACCATCAACCGCGAGGCGTTTGCGGTAACCGGCTACTTCCGCCAGTTCCGCTCGGCAACCGGCGGCATCGATTACCTGTTCAGCCCGAACCAGGTAGTCGGCGGCACTGATGCCTCGTATTTCTTCCCGGCACAGACCAATGCCAACTCGGGCTATATCGCGCAGTACAACGATGACACCCGCAACCAGAACTTCAACATCAAACGCTCGACCTACGGATTTGGGGTAACGGCCAAGCCGACGCTGTTCAATGGCATGGGCTCGCTGCGTGCCAACTTCGACGGCTACCAGCGTGACGGCCGCCAGTTGTTCAACTATGCGCTGGGTGGTGGCGATATCCGCGAGGCGGGCACCAACGCGAGCACTGCGGCGCGCGTGCTGCAACGCTGGCGCGGCTTCGA
>PFJA01000199.1:198-1705 GCA_002782905.1 Lysobacterales bacterium CG_4_10_14_3_um_filter_64_11 | reverse complement strand
TGACGGCGATGCTGACCCCACGCGACCTGTTCCAGCTTTCGTACACCTTCAGTTGGGACAAGTACGACAACAACGCGACCAACGGCACCCATGCCGATATCACGCAATTCCTGTCGCCGGGTTGGCAGTACAACACCGGTGGTGATATCACCCGGCCACTGGGTTTCGTTGCCGACAGCCATCTGTTGTCGCATGGCGTGCGTCTGGCCAAGACCTTCGGCCGTACCGCGATTGCCGCGGGTTATGGCCAGTCGCGGCTGGAGCAGGACACCTTCACCCAGCCGCAGCAGCGGCTGGGCTTCGACAATGGCGAAGTACAAACCGACAACGCCTACTTCAATTTCTCCAGCACGGTGTTCTCGCGGGTTGGCCTGCAAGGGTTCTACAAGTACACCCAGCGCGATAACGATTCATCGTTCCCGGTGGTTGGCCTGCTCAACCCGTCGGCTTCGGAACAACTCGGCGTGCGGATCAACCGGCTCGAATCCGACAGCTATGGGCTGAGCGCCAGCTACCGCAGTCGTCCGCTCAAAAGCGGCTTCACCCTGGCCTGGAAACACGAGGACAAGGATCGCAATCTCACCTTTCACGACAGCGCGATCGGGCCGCCGGCGGTCAATGGCATCTCGGCCGAGCGCTCGTTGTACAGCGAACACACCAGTTACGACGAGATTGCGCTGAAGATCGATACCCGCCTGTCGAGCGCGTGGCACCTGCGGGTGACGCCGTCGTACCTGTGGGCGAGCCAGACTGCGCTGGTTACCGAGCCGGAGAAACAGTTCAAGGTCAAATCCAACCTGACCTACATGGCGCCCGGCGGCGCGTTCTGGAGCGCGTACTACAACTATGTCGACAAGAGCAACAACGATCACGCGTTGCTGGCTACCGATGGCACCTTGGCAACCCAGGATATCGATCGTACCGCGCAAAGTGCGGGCTTGTCGGTGAGCATGAATCCCAGCGAGTGGGTGACCCTGAATGCCGGCTTCTCGTGGTTGCAGGATGATTTCGAAGGCCTGTTCTTCAGCTCCAACCGCCGCCGCTATGAGGCGCCCGGCAACACGGTATTGTTCCTGTTGCGTGATCGCTCCGATTACAACATCGACACCTATGTGTTCAACGCCGGTGGCGACTGGAAGGTCAACGATGACCTGACCTGGAACGCCAGTTACAACTACTCGCAATCGACCGGCAACACTGCCAGCGGGCTGATTCTGTCGTCGCTGCCCAGCATTGATGGCCGGGTCGACAACGCCGTGCACAGTTTGGCGGTTGGCGTGCGCTATCAGATCAATCCGAAGATGTTGGTGAGCAGCAGCTACGTGCTTGATTACTACGATGACGATGCGTTCGACCAATTGACCGGCGGCGTGCATTCGATCATGGTTGGCTTGAGCGTCGCGTTCTGATTTGTTGGCTGCGGGGTTTGCCGGCACTGCGTGCCCCGGGTTTCGGGCGCGCTGCGCCCCGGGTTTCGGCTTCGCCTCAACCCGGGCTACAAAGGCGT
>PFJA01000199.1:0-147 GCA_002782905.1 Lysobacterales bacterium CG_4_10_14_3_um_filter_64_11 | reverse complement strand
TGGGGCCGCGGGGTTTGCCGGCACTGCGTGCCCCGGGTTTCGGGCGCGCTGCGCCCCGGGTTTCGTGTGGTGGTCAAGCAATTTCGGACACTGAGATAGGTGGTTTTGCCGCCTGTTGTTCAAACGTGTTCGGCGATGTGTAGCCTA
>PFJA01000085.1:3479-7064 GCA_002782905.1 Lysobacterales bacterium CG_4_10_14_3_um_filter_64_11 | reverse complement strand
AATAGAAACTTTCCACCCCGGCCCGCCGGCTGGCGGCCACCGCCGGCCGCACTGCGCCCACATAATTGCCCAGGTGCGGGGTGCCCGAAGTGGTGATGCCGGTGAGAACACGGGTGATGGCGGGCATGACAGATCGAAAATCGGGTGGCTGCACAGTTTACGCGATGCCGTGCACCCTGTAGCCACAGTCAGAGCAACGCACGGTTCAAAACAACTCGATGGTGCCCTGTTGCGGCGTCGAAAGCACTTCCCCCGACGCCGCCAGTTGTTCGAAAAAATGCAACTGATTGCGGCCGTTGCGCTTGGCGTGATACAGCGCTTGATCGGCCCGCCCCACCAACACCGAGGGAATGAAGCGCTGCTCGATCTGGGTTGCACCCAGGCTGATGGTCACCTGCCCGACTTGCGGAAATGCAAACGCCTCAACATTGCGGCGAAACTTCTCGAACGCAATCTGTGCGCTGGCTCGGTTCGGTGCGGCGACGACAATGACGAACTCCTCGCCGCCGAATCGAAACAACAGGTCGTAATGGCGGAAACTGCGTTTCATCACCTGCGCCAGCAGCAACAGCACCTCGTCGCCGTACAAATGCCCCAGCGTATCGTTGATGCGCTTGAAGTGGTCGATGTCGGCCACTGCCAGCCAGTAGCGCTCTGCTCCCTCGCGCATTGCCTGCCGTCGCTCGTCCAATGGTCGATGCTCCGCCGACGCGGCAATCAGGCGCAGCAGCCGGGAAATGCTGTCGTCAAAGGTTTTTCGGTTGAGCAGGCCGGTGAGCTTGTCGCGTTGATTTTCTTCCAGCAATGCAAAGTGATTGCGCAGCACATCCAGCACGCTGGCGAACAAATCGGCATCCAGCCTGGCGTGTGGCTCACGCACCAGCACGTGGCCAAGCGTGCTATCACCGTTACGCAGCGGATGGATATGCAAGCCGGCCACCATCGCCGGGTGGCTGGCCACGCCATCCGTGTGCACTGCCGCCATGACATCCGCCCAGGCGTCGGCAGCCCAGCCAGCGGGGGGATCGTGGCCAAGGCGTCCATCCTGGCGCGGCATCACGTCGCTGGCCTCGCCGTTGACCCGCAGTTGGGTCAACGCGAAGCGGGCGGTGCCGCGATCGATCCGCAGCCAGAACACTTCGTGTGCGTGCAGCAGCAACTGCACGGTGCGCAACAACTGCCCTTCGAGCAACTCGATGTCGCGCTCAGCCGTGAGTTGCGCCAACTGCCGCAACACGGGCGCCGCGGCAATGGGCTCAACGGCAGACGTCATCGCGATATCGGCTTGACTTGTTGGCACACGCTGGTTCTCCTGACCACCCACTTACCGCGATTATCGGCACAACAGCAGCAAACTTGAACGATCGCGCCCATGGCCGCCGCTACGCCGTGCCGATGGCCGATGGTCATAGCAAGGCTCATCCACGGCCCGGGTTCTCAAGCGCCTCCCAGCGCCGATACAGGCTGTCGAGGCCGGCCTGAATAGCCGCCATTTTGGCGTTATGTTCCGCGATAACGGCACCATCACGCTGATAAAATGATGGCTCAGCCAAGTCCGCGGTGAGCTGCGCGAGATCCGCTTCCAGGCGCTCGATCTGCACCGGCAACTGCTCCAGTTCGCGGGCATCCTTGAAACTGAGTTTGCGCTTGATTGGTGGCGGATTGGCCGGCGTGGCCGCCGTGCCAGCGACCGCCTTTGCCGGCATCACCGCCCCGGCCGCCGATGCGCCACGTCGTTGCCGCAGCCAGTCGCTGTAGCCACCGACAAACTCGCCGACACGGCCGTCGCCCTCCATGACGATGGTGGAGGTCACCACTGCATCGAGAAAATCACGATCATGGCTGACCAGCAGCAGGGTGCCGGGGTAGTCGGCCAGCAGGTCTTCCAGCAGTTCCAGCGTTTCCACGTCGAGGTCGTTGGTGGGCTCATCCATCACCAGCAGGTTCGAGGGCTGTGCAAACAATTTGGCCAACAGCAGGCGATTGCGCTCGCCGCCCGAGAGCCGGGTGATCGGCGCACGCGCGCGCTCGGGGGTGAACAGAAAATCCTGCAGGTAGCCGATCACGTGCTTGCGGCCGCCGTTGATTTCGATGAACTCGCGGCCTTCGGACACGTTGTCGAGCGCGTTCCAATCTTCGCGCAAGGTGCTGCGATGCTGGTCGAAATAGGCGATCTGCAAGTTGCTGCCGCGCTGCACCTCGCCGGTTTGTGGCGCCAGATCGCCCAGCAGCAGCTTGAGCAAGGTGGTTTTGCCGCTACCGTTGGCGCCAACCAGGCCGATGCGGTCGCCGCGCAGGATGGTGGTCGAGAAATCCTGAAGCAGCGTCAGGCCGGGGTAGCCGAAACCGATACCCTTGGCCTCGATCACCTTGCGCCCGGAAGCGCCGGCATCGGCCACCGCCATTTTCACGGCGCCCTGTTGCTCACGGCGTTGCTCGCGATCGCGGCGCATTTGCTCCAGCCTGCGCACCCGGCCTTCATCGCGGGTACGGCGCGCCTTGATGCCCTGGCGGATCCAAACCTCTTCCTGCGCCAGCATCTTGTCGAAACGCGCGTTGTTCTGGCTCTCGGCATTCAGACGCTCCTCGCGGCGGCGCACATAGTTGTCCCAGTTACCGGGCCACGAGGTCACCTGCCCGCGGTCGATTTCAACGATACGGGTGGCCAACGCGCGCAGAAAACGGCGGTCGTGGGTGACAAAAATCAGCGCACCCTTGCGGGCGGCGAGAAAACCTTCCAGCCAGTCGATCGAGGCAATATCGAGATGGTTGGTCGGCTCGTCGAGCAGCAACAAATCGGGCTCGGTGACCAAGGCCTGACCGAGCAGTACGCGCCGCTTCATGCCGCCCGACAGCGCGGCGAATTGCGCATCGGCGGGCAGGTCCAGACGCTGGATCACCTGCTCCACCCGGCTATCGACCGACCAGCCATGGTGCGCCTCGATCAGCGTCTGCACGTGCGCCATGGCGTCAACATCCACTTGCCCCTCGGGTGCGTGGCTGAGCCGGTGGAAGCTGGCCAGCCAGTCGCCAAGCTCGCCCAGCCCCTGCGCCACCACATCGTAAACGCTGCCGGCCAGCGCTGGCGGCACTTCCTGGGTGAGCCGGGCGATACGCACCCCATCGCTGCGCCGCAACTGCCCATCATCGGCGCGGATATCGCCGGACAACAAGCGCAGCAAGGTGGATTTTCCGGCCCCGTTGCGGCCGATCAGAGCAATGCGTTCGCCGGGGTCGACGCTGAAATCCACTTTTTCAAGTAGCAGCGGGCCACCGACGCCGTAGTCGACGTGGTTGAGAGTGAGTAAAGGCATGCGCGCATTGTACGTGACCCGGGCAGATCGATTGCGGATGCCTCAGCCATCGGCCTGGTCAAGCAGCGCGTAGGTCTGCGCAAAAATGTCCTGCTCCACCACCCATTGCCCACCATCGGGAGCGGTCACCACCCAATCGCCCGGGCGGGCCTGCAACACGCCCTCACCGCGGCGCAGGTGCACGCGTTCTTCGCTGATCGCCTGGCGCGCATCCACCACCAGTGGCCGCTTGCAATACCAGCCCTGCCCCAACGCCGAGGTGGCCGGTTCG
>PFJA01000085.1:0-3466 GCA_002782905.1 Lysobacterales bacterium CG_4_10_14_3_um_filter_64_11 | reverse complement strand
AGCGCTGCCGACTGATCGGCCAGCGCTCACCGGATGGCCCGGTCATCATCGCATCACCCTGGCGATAGGAAACCGCACCCTCGCGGGTGTTCAGCACGCCGTTGCTTTCGGCAAACTCGACCCGGACACATACCGTGTGCTTGATCGCCTTCATGTCGTCTCACCCCGCCTTCAATGCATGTCTGGCGACTTCCTCTTCCCAGTGCGCATCGTGGTCCTGCAGCGCCTGCACCGCCTGCCGTGCCAGCACCACCAGCCGTTCATCGTCAACGGCAGTGGGCAGTGCCAACTCGTCGGCGACCATGCGCAGGCGATCGGCCATCTTGCCGTGATGCTCGGCCAACTCGCGGATACGCAGAAATTGATTGATACCGTGGATGCCACCGACCAGCGTCGGCACAAACGCGGTGAAAAAAATCAGTATCGGATGATGCCAGACCAGATGTGCAACCGCCGCCGCCAAGGCCAGCGAGAAGCCCATCCAGCCCAGGCTGTCGGCAAACTCCTCGATGTGCAGGTATTGCGCGGCCTTGTGCGTGTTGTAGGCGATCTGGCTGCTGCCACCGTGCAACACCCCGTCAAGCTCGGTCTGCAATGTTCGCCTGGCCTCGAGTCGCGGCAAATCCGCCGCAGCGCCATCGCCTTCCGGCGCCGCCTGATCCAGCAACGCCAGCGCCTCGATACTGTGGCGCAAGCGCCGATAGCGCAGCCGCTCGGCCTGCCGCCGCAGCGTGATCCAGCGCGAGCGCAACTGCGAATGAATGCCGTACAGCAACAATGCCAGCGCCAAAAGCATCAGTGCCACCTTGATCACGCCGATGATTTGCGCGGCGTGATGCGACAGCGCGAACATCAGCGGCGCCAGCGCACAGAACAGGATCGCAATGCCGCTGACACCGACCGCCACACCCACACCGCGATAGACCTCACCGGCACGCGTCGCCGCGCTGTCGATATCCGAAAACGTGACGCCCGCTGGCGCGGCAACCGCGGCGCGGCCCAGCAATGCCCGCAACCGGGCCAGCACGTCGCAGGTACCGTGGTACGGACCGCTGAACAGGTGGCCGAACGCGGCAAAACACGCCAGGTAGCCGCGATAGGTAGCCGCTATGGGGTTGGTCATGCGCACGCATCCCATCGTGCCGGGGGCCGCTCGAACAACCCGACCGCCTCGCCGGCAACAGCCGCAACCACAGCCACGGCAGGCGTCGTGCAGATGGTACGAGCGGCGCGGATGGACGCAAGCCCACAGCGCCGCTGCAACGCGGTGCGCTGGGCAAACACCGCGGTGAACACGAACACCACGGCGCGCACGCGAGCGATTGCCGGCAGGCCGCGTTGACAACACCGCCACTGCCCGAAGTTCACGCCCCGATCAGGGTCGATCGCGGCGTTTTGCGTGAGGTTTGCGCTCATCATGAAATCCTCTCGGTGCCCCCGATTGTCGGCAGCGTCGCCAGCACACAGGCTCCGTCAACACGCAACCCCCCAACCGCCAACGCAAATGGCGTCGGCAATCGGCCAGCGCCCGCGCAGCCCGATCCATGGTTGGCCGGCCGGGCGACGTTATTGCGTTGCCCGTAGTAGTTATCGTTTGGCATTTTTTCGGAGTCAACCACGTTGGCAGGACGCTATCACGCCTTCATAAGCTACAGCCATGCCGACGAATCCTGGTCGCGGTGGCTGCAACGCGCGCTCGAGCGCTACCGGGTACCACGACGGCTGCGGCAGCGTGAGGGTGCCGAGCCATTGCCGGCGCGCCTGTACCCGGTATTTCGCGACCGCGATGAGCTCGCTTCGGCCGATAACCTTTCCGAATCGATCCTGCGCGCACTGGCCGAATCCGAGGCACTGGTGGTGGTGTGCTCCCCGGCTGCTGCCGCCTCGCGCTGGGTCAATGAAGAAATCCGCTATTTTCAACAGCGCGGACTGAGCCATCGCGTGTTTTGCCTGCTGGTGGCCGGCAGCCCGGACGCGAGCGCCAGCGACTGTGCCTTCCCGCCGGCCCTGCTGCACAACGCGGATGGCAGCCCGCGCCACGAACCCCTCGCTGCCGATATCCGGGGCGATGGCAAGCATACCGCGCTGCTCAAGATTGCCGCCGGCTTGCTGTGTGTCGGCGTGGACGACCTCAAACGCCGCGACGCCCAGCGCCGCGCGTGGATCCGCTCGGTGGTCACTACCGGCCTGCTGATGATCACTACCGTCACCATCGGTCTGGCCATCGTGGCCTATCTTTCGCGCCAGGAATCGGAGCTGCGGCGCCGCCAGGCCGAGCACCTGATCGGGTTCATGCTGGGCGACCTGCGCAGCAAACTTGAACCCCTCGGCAAGCTCGAGCTGCTCGATGCGGTCGGCGATCAGGCCGAAAACTACTTTGATATGCTCGGTGATCGCGGCAGTGCGGCCGAAGTGCTGGCGCGCGCCAAGGCATTGCGCCAGATTGGTGAAGTGCGCTTCAACCAGGGTCGCCTCAAGCCGGCACTTGCTGCGTTCAAGAAGTCGCTGCGCCAAGCCCAGGCGCTGTATGGCCGCGAGCCGGAAAACAACGACTACCTGTTCGAACTGGGGCAAGCCGAGTTCTGGGTCGGTTACGTGGCATGGCAGCGCAACGATTTGGATTTCGCCGACGATTCGCTGGAACGGTACATGCTGCGCAGCCGCGAGTTGCTGGCGCGGCAACCGAAAAATGCCAGCTACAAGCGCGAGCTGGCATATGCCTACAGCAATCTGGGCAGTATCGCCCGCGAGCGCGGCATGGCCAGCGATGCACTGGGTCATTTCAATAATTCACAGGCCGTGCTGCGGCAACTGCTGGTCGATGCGCCCGCTGACCACGCGTTGATATTTGACCTCAGCGAAGGGCTGTCGTGGACCGGCTCCACCCTGCTCGATCTGGGCCGGATCGCCGAGAGCGAACAGGCATTCCGGGAAACCTACAGCCTGCTCGCCAAGCTGCATGCCAGCGGCGAAGATCCGCGCTACAGCAACCGCTATGGCGTCGCCGGAACATTTTTGGCACTGGCATTGACGCATCAGGGCAAGGTCGGCGAGGCCGAAGCGCTGCTCGATGAAAGCATCCACGTTGGCCAGACCCTGGCCGATCACGACCCGGGCAACGCCGAATGGCGCTATTCGCTGTACAACGGCCAACGCGCCCAGGCGGAACTTGCGCGTGCCATCGGCGCATCGCGGCTGGCTGACCAAATGTTGACCAGCGCCCACGCCGGATTTACCCAACTCACCGTCGAAGACCCGAGCAACCGCGACTATGCGCGTGCACTGGCCATGGTCGAACGGGTGCAGGCATTGCGTGTGCTGGATATCGGCCACCCTGAACTGGCGATGTCGCCGGCAATCAGCGCCATGATGCGTGCCGATGCGGCACACGATGTCAACGGCCGCGACAGCGCCAAACTCGATGCCGCGCACATCGCCGCGACACTCGGTCGGGTGCAGCAGGCTG
>PFJA01000262.1 GCA_002782905.1 Lysobacterales bacterium CG_4_10_14_3_um_filter_64_11 | reverse complement strand
TGCGTGCGGCGCTGGATTCGCTCGTGTTCTTTGCCGCAACCCACGCCGGTATCCGCCCGCTGTTGCGCATCGCCTATGTGCAGCAAACCCCGGGCTGGCGTGGTTGGTTGGGTCTGCTTGCCTGGCTGGCGGTGCTGGCGGTGATCTCGGTGGCGTTTGGCGTGTTGATCGACGCGCTCAAGGTGACCCAAGAATCCAGCATCTCCGCGATCCGCTTTCAGGCCGGCGACAACAGCTTTGGCGTGGCCCTGCAGGGCCGGCTGTTCTATCTCGTGGCCGCGATCAACCTGGTTTCCGCGTACGCGATCTGGGCCGCGTTTTATCTCGGCTTCAAGGCGTTGCAGGGGCGCCGTCGCCTGCAAACACAGTTGCGCGAAGCGCGTCTGCGCCAGCTCACCCACCAACTCAGCCCGCATTTTCTGTTCAACACGTTCAACAGCATTCGCGGTCTGATC
The DNA here is from genome assembly GCA_002782905.1 of Lysobacterales bacterium CG_4_10_14_3_um_filter_64_11. Classification (GTDB taxonomy): domain Bacteria; phylum Pseudomonadota; class Gammaproteobacteria; order Xanthomonadales; family Xanthomonadaceae. The sequence goes on along the minus strand of PFJA01000262.1, from coordinate 6,478 downwards.
TTCGAGGATCCGCACCGCGCCGCGCAACTGGTTACCCAGCTTTCGGAATTGTTCCGCGTGCATCTGCAACACGAACTGCGCACCGAGCAGACGCTGGAAGAAGAATGGCATCTGGCGCAGTGCTATCTCGATATCGAGGCGGCACGGCTGGAAACGCGGCTGCGTATCCATGTGGAGATCGACCCGGTCTGCCTGTCGCGTCCGATTCCCGCACTGAGCCTGTTGTGCCTGGTCGAGAACGCGATCAAGCATGGCATCGCGCCCAATCGCGCGCCCGGCTGGTTGCGGGTCAGCGCGCGACCGCTGATGGCCGGATGGGTGCTGGAAGTCAGCAACTCGATTGGTGAGCACAGCGCCATGCCCAGCACCGGCACCGGGCTGGCCAACTTGCGCGAACGCCTGCAACTGGGCTTCGCCGGGCGCGCGCAGTTGCAGATCGAGCCGGTCACGGATCGCTTCACAGTTCGCCTGAGCCTGCCGCACTGAGTATGCTTCCAGCCATGTCCGAACGTGTGCGCACCCTGATCGTCGACGACGAGCGCCTGGCTCGCGCCGAGCTCAAACGCCTGCTCGCCGCGCATCCGCAGGTCGAAGTGGTGGGCGAGGCAGACGATGCACAGCACGCCTTGCACCTGCTGGCAACGTTGACGCCCGACCTCGCGTTTCTCGACATCCAGATGCCGGGCATGAGCGGCCTTGCGCTTGCCGAGGAAATCGAGGATCGCTGCCAGTTGGTTTTCTGCACTGCGTACAACAGTTTTGCGATCGACGCGTTTGGCCTCAATGCGCTGGATTACCTGGTCAAACCGGTGGTGCCCGAGCGGTTGGCCAGAACGCTGGATCGCGTGCGGCCACGGCAGCACAGCGGCGCCCCGGTGTATCTGCCCAACGATCACGGCCTGTTGCTGAAATTTGGCGAGTGCGCCCGCATCGTGCGCCTGCACGACATCAACCGCTTCCAAAGCATCGGCAATCACGCCGCGGTCTACACCGCGCACGGTCGGTCGTTTCTGCTCAGCTCGCTCAACCGCATCGAACAACGGCTCGACCCCGCGCATTTTTTCCGCGTCAGCCGTTCCGATATCCTGCGGCTGGACGCCATCCAGCGCTTTGAACTCGACATCGGCTTGATCGCGTATCTCGTCGATGGCAGCGCGGTGGCGGTTAGCCGGCGGCAGGCACAGGTGTTGAAAGTGCAGATGGGTGGGTTGTAGGTTGCTTGCTCGGCGTGCTTTACGGCGCGTGGTCGGGCTTGGCCCGCACATCCGTGTGCTACTCGTCGGCCTCTTCGTTCCATCCCACTGCATCATGCCGCTACCGCATTGCACTCACCTAGCTCGGTTCAAACCGCGAAGCGGTTGAACCGACATCCAGGCTTGGATGTTCTTGGCGCTTCTCCATTGCGCTTCGCGTCCTTTTGCGGATCCAATGGCTGTTCGCAAAAGTCTGGCGCAGCCTTCACTCCACTTCGCGCGACACCCGCAACACCTCTTCCGCCGAGGTGATCTGTGCCCCGACCTTGTTCCAGCCGTCGTCGCCGAGCGCTGCGCTGCGTTGCCGCGCGTGGTGCAAAAGCTCTTGCTCGCTGGCGCCTTCGTGGATCAGGCGGCGCAGGGTGTCGTCGATGGCGATCACCTCGTACAGGCCGGTGCGGCCGCTGTAGCCGCCGCCGCGGCCGGCATCGGGGCGCGGTCGGGCGAAGCGCAGGCCGGGCTGCCAGGCGTGGCCGAGGGCACGGCATTCGGCTTCGCCCGGTTCGTAGGTTTCGCTCTGCGCCGGGTCGAGCACACGTACCAGCCGTTGCGCCACCACCCCGATCAGCGAGGAAGCAAGCAAAAACGGTTCGATGCCCATGTCGCGCAGGCGGGTGATCGCGCCGATCGCGGAATTGGTGTGCAGGGTGGACAGCACCAGGTGGCCGGTGAGACTGGCTTGCACTGCGATCTGTGCAGTTTCCAGATCGCGGATTTCGCCGACCATCACCACGTCCGGGTCCTGTCGCAAAATCGCCCGCAGGCCGCGTGCAAAACTCATGTCGACCTTGCTGTTGACCTGAGTCTGGCCGATGCCATCGAGGGTGTACTCAATGGGGTCTTCAACGGTAAGGATGTTGCGGCTGGCATCGTTGAGGCGGGTGAGGCCGGCGTACAGGGTGGTGGTCTTGCCCGAGCCGGTGGGGCCAGTGACCAGCACGATGCCGTGCGGTCGATGCAGCAGACCGTCGAGTTGCGCAAGCATTGCCGGCGGCACGCCGAGTTGTTCGAGATCAAGACGGCCGGCCTGTTTGTCGAGCAGGCGCAATACCACCCGCTCGCCACCGCCAACCGGGATGGTGCTGACCCGCACATCGACCGGGCGCCCGGCCACCCGCAACGAGATGCGGCCATCCTGTGGCAGACGTTTTTCGGCAATGTCCAGGCGTGCCATCACCTTGATCCGGCTGGCCAGCGCCGGCGCCAGCGCCTTGTTCGGGCTGAGCACTTCGCGCAGCACGCCATCGACGCGAAAACGCACCAGCAAACGGGTTTCAAACGGTTCGATATGGATATCCGACGCGCGTTGCTTGACCGCTTCGGTGAGCAGCGCATTGATCAGACGGATGATCGGCGCATCGTCGTCGCTTTCCAGCAGGTCTTGCGGCTCGGGCAGTGCTTGCGCGAGCGAGGCCAGGTCGCCTTCGCTCGCGGAAAAATCGGCGGCCATGGCATCGCCGTTGTCGCCCTCACCATAGAGGCTGCGCAGCAGCGCTTCGAACTCGGTCGCGCCATGCGCCTGCAAACGCAGCGGTGCGCCGCAGTGGCGACGCAATTCCGCCAGCACCTCGGGGGTGACATCGGGGCGGTGCGCGATCAGCGCGTGCTCGCCATCCCAGCCAAGCAAGGTGGCGCCATGGCGGCGGGCAAAGCCATACGATGGCCGCGCTGGCCGCGCCTCAGCCATTGCGCGGGCTCGGAGTGGCGGGCACGGCGGGCTGTGCCGGGTCCAGGTCGGGCGCAGCCGGCGGCCGGGTAAACAGGTCGTTCGGATTTTCCGGTACCGCGGGCAAGTCGCCGCCGCGAATCTTGCCATCGTAGCGCTCGCGCATCTTCATTTGCTCATTGCGCAGGTAGTTGTACTTCTCGTTGGTCAGCGCCGCCTCGGCGGCGGCATCGCGCAGGATGTACGGGCGCAGAAATACCATCAGCGTGCGCTTGGAGCGCGTGGTCTTGCGGGTCTTGAACAGATTGCCAAGGATCGGGATGCGCGACAGGCCGGGCACGCCCTGCACCGATTCGCCGACTTCCTGCGAGGTCAGCCCACCGAGCACCAGCAGGCCGCCATCGGGAATCATCACTGAGGTGCGGATCTCGCGCTTGTTGGTAATCAGGTCGGCGGCGCCCTGCACTTGCGGCAGCAATGACGACACTTCCTGGACGATATCCAGGCGCACCGCGGTGCCTTCATTGACGTGTGGCGTGACCCGCAGGATCAGGCCGACATCCTTGCGGTCGATGGTCTGGAACGGGTTTTGTGGTTGCGTGCTGCCGCCAGCGCCGGTGTTGGTGAACTGGCCGGTGATGAACGGCACTTCCTGCGCCACCTTGAACTCGGCTTCGTGGTGATCCAGGGTGATGATGCTGGGCTGCGACAGGATGTTGGCGCGCGAATCGCCGCGCAGGGCGCGGATCAACGCACCCAGTTGCAGCACATCCACCATTTCGCCGTTTTCGCCGATCGGCAGGCGCACGGTGCCGCGCACGAAACCCAGATTGAGCCCGGAGCCGACACTGAGCGGGTTCTGCGCGGCGGCGAGGATGCCGCCGGATGCGCCGATCGGCAGGTTGGTGCCGCCGATCAGGCCGGTGCCGACGCTGCCATCGGCGCGGTTGTCCAGGCTGGTGGACTGGAACTGCACGCCCAACTCATCGGCGAGATCGTCCGATACTTCGGCGATCACCGCCTCCACCATCACCTGCGCGCGGCGGATGTCGAGCTGCGTCACCACCGAGGACAGCTCGCGGAACACCGTGGGCGCGGCGGTGATGATCAGCGCGTTGGTTTCTTCATGCACCTGAATGCTGACCGGATGCGCGCCTTCGCTTTTGCTGGCGGTGCCGGTGAGGGTGTTCGCCACCTGCTCCAGTACCGGCACCAAATCGGCCGCCTTGGCGTATTTGAGGTACACCACCTGGGTGGCGTCGCCTTCGCTGAGTGGGGTGTCCAGATGCGCGACCAGGGTGCGCAGTCGCAGGCGGCTGCCCGGATCACCGGACAGCAATACCGAGTTGGTGCGTGCATCGGCGACCACGTTGCTGCTGCTGGCGCCAGCCGCTGCCTGCGGCTCCAGTTGTGCCAGCGTGCGCACGACTTCCGAGGCATTGGCGTGGCGCAGTTGCAGTACCTCCACGCCGGTGTTGGCGGGGGTGTCGATGCGCGCAATCAGCCGTTCGATGCGCTCGACGTTGCCGGCGCGGTCGGTGATCACCAGCGCATTTCCCTGCGCCGCCAGTTGCGCAGTGGACGGCACCAGCGGCCGCAGCAGCGCGACCAATTCCACCGCCGGCACCTGGCGCACCGCGATCACCCGGGTCACCATGCTGTCGGGGCCGGTGCCGCGGCTGCCCACGCCACCGTCGGCGGCGGCCAGCCCTTCCGGCACCACCTTGTACATGCCGCCGGTGGGCACCACCGCGAAACCGTTGACGCGCAGCACCGATTCGAAGGTGCTCCACACTTGCTCGGGCGACATTGGCCGCGCCGACACCACGGTCACCTTGCCATCGACCCGTGGATCGACGATGAAGCTGCGGCCGGTGATCTCGCTGACCGTCTGGATCAGCACATTGATGTCGGCGCCCTTGAGGTTGAGGGTATGGCGGTCGATGGCATCACTGCCCGCATCACCCTGCCGCGTGCTGGCCGGTGCGGGTGCCGGCGTCGGGGTTGCGCCGGGCAGCGCGGTGGGCACGAACGGGGTGATGGTTTGTGCCGCCAGTGCAGGGGCGGCGAACAGCAGCACGGCGAGCACAACGATGCGAGAACAAGTCATGGTGGATTCCAGGGTTATAGTCCGACGCTGACCGGTCGGTCGGTGCCGTCACGGCGCACGTTCAGGGTAACCACACCGCCGGCGCGCAGCGCGGTTTCGAGGTCGGCGCGGCGTTCAGGGCCATCCAGCGGGATGCCATTGACCGCGGTAATCACGTCATCGCCGCGCAGGCCGAGACGTTCCAGCAAGGCCGGGTCGGACACCCGCAAGCGAATCCCGATCAGGCGTCCATTTTCCGATACCGGCAGTATATTTGCGTCGTCCATGAGTGCCGCCACCGCAGGCGTCAATGCGGCGCGCGCGGTGGCCAGGTCGGGGCCGCCGAACACCGGCATCGCGCTCAGAAAGCCACCGCTGGGATCGGCTGGCGCTGACGGCACCGGGTTGTTCGCGGCAGGTTGCTCTGCGCGTTCGAGCTGGCGCCCGGATAGTGGCAGGCGCTCGCGCTGGGCGCCGTTGCGCACCACCACGTAATCGACATACACCGCCTCCAGCACTGCGTCGCCGGGCAGGGTGTCGCCGACCGCAAAGGAGCGCTCGCGGCCATCGGCGCCAGCGATGAAGGCCAGGCCATCACCGGGGGCAGCGGTAGCGAAAGTGCCGCGCAGGGTCAGCGCCAGTGACGAGGCCGCCAACGCGGGTTGCGCGGTACTGGCGGCGCCGAACAGATTCCAATCGGCGATTGCAGCGGTGCCCGCCGTCGTGCCAGCGTCGACGGTGCGGGTTGCTGTGGCTGGCAACGGCAGCGTCGGACCGATCAGCGCCAGCAGGGCGATGCGCACTACCTGCGCCACGCACAGCGCCGCCAGTACGGCCACTGCGGTGCGCGCCAAAGCCGGCCCATCCGTGATGGCCTGCATGCGATCCAGCACCTTGCTCATGCTTCGGTTCCGCCCCTTCCCCGATCGTGCGCACCCTGCGTTTTGCAGCCGCTGGGCCATGGAGGCCCGAACGTCGCGTCGTCCCGATCTGTCACCGCGATCCGACCAATCTAGCAAACGCGGGCAGGATCAGCCAGCAACCGGTCGGACTTTTCGCGTTTTCGTAGCCCGTATGTGGGCGTGCGGCAATGCTGGGTTGCGCGCACTCAGCGCGAGCGCCCCGGCGGCCGCTTGACCAGCTTTTTGATGCTGCGTGCGATCCGGCCAAACAGGCTGGTCGGTTCCGACGCGGCATTGATGGCCGGCGTGGCCTTGCCGGCACTGGCGGTATTGGTGCCGGCCGTGCCGTTGCCGGCCTCCGCGCCAGCGCCACGGTGCGAACGACGACGGCGCTTGCGCGGCGCCTTGGCGTCTTCGCCGGCGGCAGGCCTGGGCGCTGAGGCTACGGCGATCGGTGGGGCAGGGCGTTTTGCGACGGCGTCAGCGCTCGGCGGCGGGTTGCTGCGCCGCCGCGGCGGCCGTGCCTCGGCCCCGCTGCCGGTGCGGGCCGGACGCGCGGAGCGGCTGC
>PFJA01000070.1:7318-10821 GCA_002782905.1 Lysobacterales bacterium CG_4_10_14_3_um_filter_64_11 | reverse complement strand
GCAGCGAGCCGGTGCCGCGCCTGCTGCGCAATGGTGTGGTGCAACCGTTGACCTTGGCGCCGGGCGCGAGCCACGAGCGGGTGTTCTTCGATGTTCCGGCCAACGCCACCTCGGTGCTGTTCGAGGTCACGGTCAGCGCGCCGCGCGTCGATCTGTTCGTATCGCGTCTCGCCGCGCCCAACCCGCCGGACGGTACCACGGCGATCGAGCGAGCGCCGCCGCGCAATCAGGCGGTGGCCAGCCTGACCGGAACCACCGGCAACAAGCGAATTACGTTGAGCGGCGCGCAGCTCGCACCGGGACGCTGGTATGTCACCCCGGTAAGTACGTTCCAGAACGCTCCGATTCCGGCACCGATCCGTGCCACCGTGTTGACTGCCACAGCACCGCCGGCATTGCGCTTGGGGCATTATTTCAATGCCGCGCGTGTGGGGTCGAGCTCAGGCGTGTTTGTCGATCGTGCGCCAGGCAACCCCGACCAGTGGGTCGTGGTCTGGTACACCTATCTCGAGGACGGTACCCCAACGTGGTACATCAGTCAGAACAATGCGCCACAGGCTGCCAGCGACGTGTTCTCAGGGCCGCTTTGGCGCGTGGTGTGGGATGGTGGAAATGCGCTGCTGAACACCGTTGGCCACGTGACCATCGTGGCAACGGATGAGCAGTCCTTTAGCTTCAGTTATTCCCTTGAAGGGCAGTCTGGCTCGGAACAAATGTCGCGCTTGGGTGGACCGGGTTGCATCAGTTTCCAGGGCGGTGATCTCGACGTAACCGGGCATTGGTTCACGGAGAGTCGTTCCGGATTCGGCTACAGTGTGCAGATCGACGCTGGCTCGAATCAAGAGATATTCGCTGCGTATTTGTACGATGCACAAGGGTTTCCGCGCTGGTTGTTCGGGCAGCAGGGCTTCCTTTCAGCCGGGCAGGTCGATCTGCGGCAATTCACGGCCGGCCCCTGCCCGACCTGTGCTTTCGCGAAAACGCCTGACTTTTCCAGCTTGCCCATGGCCGGTTTGCTGATACGCGATTATGTGAGCAATGGTATCGCTCGGATTGCGACCAGCGTGGGATTTGTCCCGCCGCTCACCGGCAGCTGGGCGGAGGACCTGCAGGTACAGTCGCTGAGTGCCCGCAAGCTGTGTCAGTGAGTGTTCTGGTAGCGACAGCCATGGCAAGCAGGACAGCCTGCTTGCGGTGGCAGATGCGCGAGCTCGCCGGGCCGACGCGTTTCCCGTTCACCCCCTGCCGGGATCAGGCCACGCCGGGATCTGGGTAGCCGAGCGCCGCAATGGCAGGGCGCAGTGCAGGTAAATGCGGTTCCAGGTATTGGCGGTAGCCCAACCAGCGTTGTGCTGAGGTGAGATAAATATCTTGCGCCACCTGATGATAGCTGTTGGTTCGCACCCGCTCGCGGGTAGCCAATCGGGTGTCGCGATCAAGCATCGTTGGCCGATACGCGACATCGAGGAAGGCACACAGTGCGGCCAACTCGGCGGCCGCGTCGGCAACGAGTGATTCGTAGCGTACCACGTGGGCGCGGCAGCCGAGTACTTGATTACTAAGCCACCACACGCGCAATGTCGCGAGATAGGTGTCCGCGCAGTCGGACAACGTGTCGAAGTGAACAAAAGCGGCATTGACGGCGTACTGCTGTTTGAAGTTGCTCATCAGCACATCGCACGGGTGGCGCGCCGCGAACACGAATCGTGCGTCGGGAAACAGGCGACGAATGATGCCGGCGTGCAATGACCGCATCGGTAACTTGTCGATGATCAAGCGGCCGTTGCGATCGGGAATGTATGCGGCAACCTGCTCGCGATAGCGCCGCCGCACCAGCGCAGCCGTGGCCGCATCCATGCGTTGAATCTGATCCACATACGATTCGCCAGGCTTTGCGAACGAGGCCATGGCGTGCTCGAATGTGGGAAGCTCTTCGATCGTGACGATGGCGCTATTGGCGGCGAGCATGGTGTCGAGCAATGTGGTGCCCGAGCGGGGGAACCCAACCAGAAAGCAAAGGTCCGCACCGCGGTCGTCGTTGTCGGCTTCAACCCAGCCGGCCGGAGCGCCACGATTGAGCCATTGCAGCAGAGCGGTGATGCGACGATCGAATTCTCCCATATCAACATGTGTACGGCGGATGCTGCGCGCCGCAAGCGCATTACCCTCTGAATAAGCGGTGTAGGCCGCATCGAATTGATCGAGAGCATCCAGCACATCAGCCAGGGTGAAGTAATAGTCTTGAGCAACGCGCGCGGCGAGCTCGCTGGGCGTGATCCGGTGCAGCAGAACAAGCGCCTCTTTCGTCTGGTTCAGCCGGCGATAGATCTTCGCCGCTTCGATCAACAACTGCGGGTGGCCAGGGTCGAGTGCCATCCCACGCGCGGCAAATTGCCTGGCCGCGTCGAGTGCGTTGCAACGCTCGTTTACCCCAGCTATCGCTGCAAGCGCATCCACATCGTTCGGAGCCAGTTCAAGTGCCTTGCCGAGCGCGCTCAACGCCCCAGTCGTGTCCATCAACTCATCCAGCAACAGGCCGTAGTAGAACCATCCGGACTGGTTGTTCGGGTCATCGTGCAGGACGCGTTCAAATGTGGCGCGTGCGCGCGGAAGCTGCCCGACAAAGTGCTGCGTCAAAGCCAGATTGACCCCTGCTTCGTAGTCGTTGTCGTTGTTGCGGTACAACGCAGCGAACTGGTGCAATGCGGGCTCGCCACGCTCCATCTGATACAGCACGATACCGAGGTTGAACCGCGCTTGGCGAAAGTCCGGGGCAATCGCCAGCGCCCGCGAAAATGCCTGCTCAGCCAGCGCGTATTGCTTTGCTGCGCGCAATGCATGGCCCAGGTTGTTCAGCGCTTCGGGGTAAAATGGGTCGCTTGCCACCGCCGCCTCGAAGGCATGCAATGCGGCATCGCGCTCACCCAGATTGTGTAGCGCACGGCCAAGATGATTGGCGAAAAGTGAGACCTCGGCAAATTGTCCGCCGGCGGCTCGTGCCAGCGCTGCCGCCGCAGCAAAATCGCCGTTCGTGTGTGCCCAGATGACTTGCCACTGTTCTTGCCAGACCGGATGCGCGTTGCCGGGTGGGCACAGCGCCTGCAGCCGCTGCGCATCGACTTGGCGCTCCGCGACCAGCATTTCCAGCAACCGGCTCTGACACTGTGGATGATCGGGCTGCGCCCGCAACAGCGCGAGCGCTGCGTTCCAGTTGCCACCACGAATGGCGATCCATGCCTTGGCAAGCGTAATGTCGCCGGGGTGATCACCGGCAGCGGCGCTCAACGATTGGGCCGACTCAACACGCCCTCGGCGCGCTTGCTCGCAAATGGAATCGATGGAGTATGCCCATCGTGGAATGGTAGGTTGCCGCATCGAGATCACCATGTGCGCATGTTCGAAACAGATAGCATGCGCCGAAATAAAAGGCCCGCGACGGCAACGAAGCAGCCATTGCCAAAAGGATGCGGGGCTCCCGCACCAACCACGCATTGCCAACCAGA
>PFJA01000070.1:0-7284 GCA_002782905.1 Lysobacterales bacterium CG_4_10_14_3_um_filter_64_11 | reverse complement strand
CCCAGCAACAACAACGTCCCCAGCCCGAGAAACGCGAGAAAGCCGATCACATCGGTGACTGTGGTCAGCACCACGGTGCCGGCCAGGGCCGGGTCGATGCCCATGCGCTTGAGGGTGAGCGGCACCAGCACGCCGGCGCCGGCAGCGGCGACCAGGTTGATGACCAGCGCCGCAAAAATGACCAGGCCGATGGCGATGCCCTGAAACCAGATTGCGGCGGCGATACCGGTGACCGTGCCCCAGAGCAGGCCGTTGAACAACGCGACCAGCAATTCCTTGGTCAACAACGCGCGCAGGTTGGTGCTGCCGATCTGGCCCAGCGCGAGGCCGCGCACCATCAGTGTGAGCACTTGGGTACCGGCGTTACCGCCCATGCCGGCGACGATCGGCATCAACACCGCCAGCGCAACCACCTGTTGCAATGTGGACTCGAATCGACCGATCACCGCGGCGGCGAGGAACGCGGTGACCAGGTTGATACCCAGCCACAGCGCGCGGCGTTTCACCGCGCGCCGCACCGGGCTGAACATGTCCTCGTCCTCGTCCAGGCCGGCCGCGCCGAGGGTCTGGTGCTCGGCCTGCTCGCGGATGATGTCGACCACGTCATCGATGGTGATGCGGCCAAGCAGGATGTTGTTGGCATCCACCACCGGCGCACTGACCCAGTCGTGATCGGAAAACTGGTTGGCGACGGCATTGGCCGAGGTGTCGGCCGCGATTCCCGGTTGCTCGTCATCGATCAGTTCGTTGATCGGCGTGCCCGGATCGTGGGTGAGCAGTGCGGATACCGCGAGTCGACCGATGTATTGATGGCGGCGGCTGACCACGAACAGGTGATCGGTGTGCTCGGGCATTTCACCGCGCAGGCGCAGGTAGCGCAGCACCACGTCGAGGGTGACATCGGCGCGCACCGTGATCACGTCCGGGTTCATCAAGCGCCCGGCGGTATCCTCGGGGTACGACAACGCCTGTTCAAGTCGTTCGCGGTTCTCGCGATCCATCGACTTGAGCACTTCCGCGATGACCGTGTCAGGCAGGTCCTCGACCAGATCGGCGAGGTCGTCGATATCGAGGTCTTCGACCGCCGCGATGATTTCGTCGGGGTCCATGTCGGCGAGCAGGCTTTCGCGCACTTCCTCGCCGACGTGCAGCAGCACCTCGCCATCGTCTTCGGCATCGACCAAGCCCCACACCACCGCGCGCCGCGCCGGTGGCAGCGATTCGAGCAGATTGCCGATTTCCGCTGGCGACAGGGTATTGACCAGGCGCCGCACCGGGCCGAGGCGACCGGAATCCAGCGCTTGCGACAGCAACGTGAGCTGGCGTGTGGTCTTGTCGTGGCGGATGGCTTCTGCCATGCCCGGCTCCCGAAAGGTGAACGATGCCGCTCAAAGCGAGCAACAACCGCGCTCGCATTATCCGGGACTGCGCGGCATACGGAAAGCGGCGCGTGGTTGTGCGCACACGTTAGTGCGGCAACCTCTGAACATGCACCATCCGCCGTCTTTGCGAGCGCAGCGAAGCAATCCAGTGCTTTGATAGTACGATCATTCCTGGATTGCCACGTCGCTTCGCTGCTCGCAATGACAGCTTGTTCAGAGCGTCCTGAGTGTTGGTCGCGAAAACGGAGCCACGTTAGAATCGGCCAAAGCGTCAGAGGCGTGTGATGAAATTCAATATCGAATGTGAACGCGAAGACGATGGCCGCTGGCTGGCTGAAATCCTGGAGTTGCCCGGCGCACTCGCGTATGGAACGATCGCTGAGGAAGCGATGGGCAAGGCCGAGGCTCTGGCGCTTCGGGCTCTGGCAGAGCAGCTTGAGCATGGCGAAGTTCGCCCACTCGATATCAGCATCTCGATTCCGATAGCGGCGTGAGTCATTGGCCGTCGTGCAAGGCGAGGCGGGTTCTTGCTGCATTGCTGCATAGTGGCTGGCAGATCAAACGGCAGTCGGGTTTGCATCGCACGCTGTCGCGCGACGGATGGCCGGATTATGTTTTCGCGTTTCATGATGGTGACGAAATCGACCCGCGTATGCTCAACCGTATTGCCAGACACACCGGACTTCGCGCGCAGGATGGTTGATGGTCGCGGTACACCCCGGTGCCGGATCGACGCATCACTGCCACGCGCTACAACCAACCGCGCCAGAACGCGATGACCGAAACCGTCATCCATAACACGCCGGTCGTGCGTTTCACCCCCGGCGTGTCGTGGGCGATATGCGGCAGCAGCAATGGCAGCAGGTGCTCGGCCAGGATTTCGCCGCCATCGCTGAACACCACATAGGCGCACAGCGCGCAAAACAGCAGATAAAGGAACAGCATGTCAGCGCCGCCGCGGCCAGGCAGCAACGAATGCCGCGAATGCGCCGGCGCCGAGCAACCACGCCGCCAGCGGTATGCCGCCGTAACGCGCGCCGCCGGCTTCCAGGCCATGCAACACCGCCGCCATGATGCCCAGCGCCGCGCCGAGTATGGCGAACACGGTACGGCGCTGGCCGCTGCGGGTGACGCTGGCCAGTTCGGCCAGATCCTCCGAACGCAGCCGCAAGCTGCTATCGCCATGGACCGCCTGTTGCAGGTAACGATGCACCAGCTCGGGCATGTGCGGCGCGGCCTTCAACCAACCCGGCAACTGCGCACGCAGGCGTCTGCCGATCGCGCGCGGCCGCCGCTGTTCACGCAGGATGTCGGCCAGCACCGGCTGCGCCACCGCCCACAGGTCCAGTTGCGGATCGAGGGTGCGGCCAAGGCCTTCGATATTGAGCAGGGTCTTTTGCAGCAGGATCAACTGCGGCTGGATGGTGAGCTGGTTCTTGCGCGCCATCTGGAAGATTTTCAGCAACACCTCGCCGAGCGCAATTTCGCTCAGCGGCCGGCTGAAGTAGGGCTCGCACACGGTGCGTACATCGGCGGTGAGTTCTTCCAGATCGAGCGAAGCGGGCATCCAGCCGGCATCGATATGCAACTGCGCGATGCGCTGGTAGTCGCGCGCAAACATGGCGGTGAAGTTTTCTGCCAGATAGAATCGATCCGTCTCCGACAGCGAGCCGACGATGCCGAAATCGAGCGCGATGAAGCGCGGATTTTCTGCTCGGCTGGTGTCGACCCAGATATTGCCGGGGTGGGCGTCGGCATGAAAAAAGTTGTCGCGAAAGACCTGCGTGTAAAACACGCGCACGCCCTTGGCGGCGAGTCGGTGTGGGTCGATGCCGGCGGCGCGGATGGCGGCCACATCGTCGGCGCGGATGCCATGCACACGTTCCAGCGTGAGCACGCGCTCGGAGCTGTGGCTCCAGAACACCTCAGGTACGTACAGATCGGGCGAATCCGCGAAATTGCGTCGCAGCAAGCTGGCGTTGGCGCCCTCGCGCTGCAGGTCGATCTCGTGGCGCAGTGCACGCTCAAGTTCGGCCACCACATCGAGTGGACGGATGCGCGCGGCATCGGGGTGAACGCGATCCACCGCGCGCGCCAGCAAACGCAGCAGATCCAGGTCATCGCTGATGCGCTTGGCTACCCCCGGCCGCAGCACCTTCACCACCACCTCGCGGCCATCGTGCAAGGTGGCGGCATGCACTTGCGCGATCGAGGCCGACGCCAATGGTGTGCGCTCGAAGCGTGCAAACAGTTCAGCGATCGGCTTGCCCAGCGACGCTTCCACTTCGGCTTCGGCGAGTTCGCCAGCGAACGGTGCTACCCGATCCTGCAACAGTGCCAACGCAGTGGCGATGTCAGTTGGCAACAGATCGCGGCGGGTGGACAGCACCTGCCCGAACTTGACGAACAGCGGGCCGAGTTCCTGCAACGCCAGGCGCAGGCGTTCGCCGCGCGAAGCATCGGCTTCGTCCGGCCGCGCCACCACGAATGGCCGCAACAGCCGGGTTGCCGGTGCCAGCGCGGTGTGTTCAAGAAACGTATCGAGCCGATGGCGCAGCGCGATGCGAACGATGCGCAGTGCGCGCAGCAGGGTGCTCACCCGTCGGCTCCCGGCACGCCGGGGAATCTCTTGAAACCTGCTGCGCGACCCGATAGCGGCGTTGCGCGGTGCTCGGAATCCTCATGCACACGCACGTACACTGCGGTTCCTGCGCTCCGTGCGCCTTGCGCTCGGGCCGCTCGCGACGGTTTCACGGGATTCCCCTGGCTTGCAGGCGCTCTATGCGCGCAGCGATGCGATCGACCTGCTCGCGTAGCGCATCGACGTCATCGTGGAAGGTGTCCAGCTCCAGTTTGGCGACCAGATCACGCGATTCTTCGGTGAGGTATTCGGCACTGTCGCGAGCCAGCGTTTTTGCGTGCGCCAGACCGCTGCGCAGCCCGTCGCGCAGCGTGCGCGCGACCTGCACCCCCAGCACTTCACCGAACACGTCAGCGAACGGCTTGTCCCAGTCGGGGTCGAAACGCTGTGCCAGCTGCTGCAACTCACGCGCCAGCTCGGCATCGCCCGACAGCTTCAGGCGACCCGGTGCGGTGCTACCGCCACGGGCAAACGGCAACTGCGCGAGCAGGCCGGCGAGCGTGGCCTTCACCGCCAGGTCGGGTTCGGGCTCATGTTGCGCTGGCCCGACTTTCAAGCCGCCGTCGCTGACCGACAACTGCATCGCCAGCGCCGGTGCCTGCAAACACACGGTAATGCGGCGGCCATCGAGTTTGCGAAGCGCCGCCTGCGTGTCGGGGTCGAGTGCCAGCAGGTGCGCGAGTGCCCGTTCCAGAGCGCGGCCGGCGAGCGGCTTCAGGCGATTCAGCGGCGAGGTGCGGGGGGCGGCCATCCGCGCATTGTAATGCACCGCGCTCCGACCGCCGTGGTAGCCCGGGTTGAGGCGAAGTCGAAACCCGGGGCGCATCGCGCCCGAAACCCGGGGTTCGACACCCGCTCACCGCAGCCGCGTGCAAAATCCCGGGTTACGGCCTGCGGCCTAACCCGGGCTACCACAGCGCACGCAACCTGGCACCGCTGCGCGCCGAACCTCCGGTAGCCCGGGTTGAGGCGAAGCCGAAACCCGGGGCGCATCGCGCCCGAAACCCGGGGCGCATCGCGCCCGAAACCCGGGGCGAGCGGTAGTCAACGGCAGGCCGCCGCCAGTCGCGCAAATCCGTCATCCAGGGAAACGTGCGGGCGGTACCCGAAATCGCGCTCGGCGGCGCTGATGTCGTACCAGTGCGGGGTGGCCAGTTGTTCGGCGAGGAAGCGGGTCAGCGGCGGCTCGCCGCGCAGCGGCAAGATGCGCCATGCCTGTTCGCAGACCGCTCCGATGCCATAGGCGAGGCGATAGGGAATGGACGCGCTTACCTGCGGTGCGTCGGCGGCGCACAGCAGGGCATTGACGATCTCGCGCAACGGCCGTGGCTCGCCGTTGGAAATGAAGTACGCCTTGCCCGAGCAGACGCTGCCCGGCCACAGCTGATCGAAGGCGTCGATATGCGCCTGCGCGGCGTTATCAATAAAGGTGGTGTCGATGCGATTCGCGCCGCCGTCGATCAGGCGCAGGCGGCCGGCGCGCGCACGCGCGACGAGCCCCGGCAGCAGGTGCGGATCGCCTGGCCCCCAGATCAGCCGCGGGCGCAAGGCGACGGTCGCCAGCGTGGCATCGTTGGCCTTCAGCACAGCGCGTTCGGCGATCGCCTTGGTCGCGGGATAGGCGGCACGGAACGGATCGCCGTACGGCGTGTCGATTTCGTTGCTGCCTTCCACCGCGTGTCCGGCGCGATGGGTAACGCTGGGGGTGGAGGTGTACACCAGACGCGCAATGCCTTGGGCGCGGCAGGCGTCGAGTACGATCTGCGTGCCGACGACATTGGCGCGGTGATAATCGGCGTACGCGCCCCAGGCGCCAGCTTTGGCGGCGCTGTGGAATACCGCATCACGATCGGCGCAGGCGGCGCGCACGGCGGCGGCGTCGGCAAGATCGCCTTGAATCTGGTCGACGCCCAGTGCGTCCAGTGCCGGATGTGCCTGCCGCGAAAAGCTGCTGACGCCGTAGCCACGAGCGATCAGCAGACGGCAGATCGCGCCGCCAAGAAAGCCACCACCGCCGGTCACCAGAATCTTCATTGCGTATCGTTACTCGTATTCATGGCTCGATCGGAGTGTCGCGCAAGCGCCACAGCAAGCGGTATTTACGGAACACATAACGGCCATGCAGGTAATGGTAGATCGCACCCGCGCGGCCATCGAGAAATCCGCCGCGCAGCCAGTAGTTTTTCAGCCAGTAGGCGCCGGCATGCAGCCAGGCATCGATCCAGAAACCGCGCACGCCATCGGCGTGGCGTTGCCGGGCGAACAACTCGGCGTAGCGATCGAGCTTGGCTTCATAGCCGTCGCGGCTGCGCGCGGTATCGTGTTCGATCCGCGCCGGCAGGCGCAACACCCGCTTGCCGCGCCGATCCAGACTTTCGTGCACGCGCGCGGGCAGGTAGCGGCAGTCGGCGCGGAACAGACGCTCCACCGCTTCGTTGCCCCAACCGCCACGACGCAGGCTGTGGCCGAGAAAGCGGGTGCGCCGCAGCAGCCGCCAGATGTCGGCGCGCTCGCTTGGCACGTCGCCGGCGGGGCTGGTTTTGAATAATTCGCGCAGCCGCCGCGCGCCGCTGGGTACCAGCCATTCATCGGCATCGAGCAACAGCACCCAAGGCTGGCTGGCGCGCGCTATCGCCACATTCTTCTGGCTGGAAAAGCCGAGCCACTCCTGATGTTCCACCCGTGCGCCGGCAGCGCGCGCGCGCGCCACCGTGTCGTCGCTTGATCCGGAGTCGAGCACCAGCACTTCTGCACACAGCCCGCGCAGCGAGTGCACACAGCGCTCGATGCGATCGGCCTCATTCATGGCGATCACCACCCCGGAAATGGGTAGTGATTGCTCGTTATCCTTGACACCCATGAAAACTCCGGAAAAGGACATGCTTGCAGCCAAGGATGCTCTGAACAAGACGTCATTGCGAGCAGCCTGTTCCGGTGGCTGGAACTGCATACGGCCCATCAACCCGTTGGGCGGCGCATGCAAAGTGCGGCGGTCTCGCAGGCTGGCGAATCGTAGCGCATGGATGCGCGGGCTAGGTGCGACAACGCGCCGTAAAGCACGCCGAGCAGCACAGGCGAATGCGGGAGCAAGGCACCACTGTTTGACCGAGCGAGCCGCGTAGCGGCGAAGTGAAGGCGTAGCGAGCAAGGCGAGCGGGGTCGCGCAGCGACGAAGCGGATCAGGCGAGGCATTGCCTCGCCCCGCTGAGCCGGCGCCCAAGGACGGGCGCCGTGGGCCGACATCGTGGCGCAGGATGCGTA
>PFJA01000204.1 GCA_002782905.1 Lysobacterales bacterium CG_4_10_14_3_um_filter_64_11 | reverse complement strand
CAAGAGTTGGAGCCTCCTCAAATCCCGGGGCGGTTCAATGCGGATTGGTAGGGTGCTTAGACTCAACCATTAAGTGCAACACCCGGACCGGTTAAGGTGTTGCGATGACCAAACAGTATCAGCATCTGAGTTTTGAAGAGCGCGTGGTGATCATGATCGAGCATCGGTGCGGAAAAAACGGGACTCTAAACACCGCCGGCGCGATCACATGCCATGCAAGCGCACACACCACGAGCCCGTTCCGGGAGAGGTTTTTTCGCGCCTATTGACAGCGGCGGCGAAATGGTGACCCGTGTTTCTCGCCGCAACGGGTCAATGGTAGTCGTCTTCGCGTTGATGACGCACGGCCAAAATGGTCACTGTTGTTGAGTCGTCGATTTCAAACAGGGCGACGTAACCACTGTGGCCGAACGGAATGATCAACTCGCGCAGAAATGCGCTGTGCCCCACCTTGCGGTAGATGAAAGGCGAACTGCCCAGATTGCCGACCGAAGCGATGATCGTCGCCAGTGCGCGCTCGGCCAGATCGAGGTCATCGGTAGTGGTCGCAGCGTCGAGCAGATATTGATAAAGGCGTTTGAGATCGTCACGCGCCGCAGCGCTGTAACGAACGGCGAAGCTCACCCACCCGCCCTCTTGCGGCCCTTCGCTTTTGCCTTGACCAGCATCTGACCGAGCTCGGCGTGAACCTGATCGGCAGCGAAAGTGACACCGGTGCGCTTGGCTTCATCGCGCGACACCATGCCACGCGCGATGAACTCGATACGGGTGCGACGGCGCTCGATGGTTTCGCGTACCGAGGTTTCGATGAACCCCGACAGCGTTTCACCCGCTTGCAGCACACTTTCGGCGGCATCACGCAATTCCGGTTCCACGCGCAGTGAAGGCAATGTCGCGGTTTTCAAGGGGCACCCTTTGCGTTGCAGTTGCGATGCAATGTAACGCGACGCGCTACCGCGTGCAACAACGCGGGGCAACAATCGGTATCCGGCTGGCAGGAAACACGGGGCACAGTGGACTTTCTCGGCGAAGATGACGAAAGTGCACTCTGACACGTGTTTTCGTGTTTTCAGTGTTTTCGGACCCGTGTTTTCGCCGGCTTTGCCGCACAACGGCGCACTGCGCGATTTCATTGAAATCGGCTGAAAGGCAAGCTGGGAAAGGGTTCAAGGTGGTGGCCAGGGACGGAATCGAACCGCCGACACGGGGATTTTCAATCCCCTGCTCTACCGACTGAGCTACCTGGCCAATTGCAACCACCCCGTTGCGGGATGAGCTGGGCATCATAGCGATCCCGCATTTTTCACGCAAGCCCCTGTCAGCCGTGCAAACCGCTCACCCCCCAGCAACACCAGCCCACCGGCGACTCTCGGAGGGAGCAACCCAGCCATCGCCTGCGCCCCGTGCATCTGGCCAGCCAGGCCACCCCTGAATGGAGCACCAAGCGCCAAGCACAAGGCACTGCACCAGTCACCCGACTACGCTCGGTACACCAGGTCGATCAACTCGCCATCGGACGCAAACAGCGCATATTCATCCTCACCCAGCGCCTCGACAAACGCCGACGGCTGGCGGAAACCTCGCCCATGGGCACGAACCCACTCGGGCACACGCGGGTCGTCGATCGCCATCACCTCATCATAGTTTTCGTCATTCATCGCACCCTCCGATTACCTTCCCACAGCGGTGCCGACGCCGCACCCGACGCCTTTCGGCAACGCGTGACGACGGTCACGAATTGCAATATAGCCGGTAAATCGGTCTCAAGAACATGATGTTGGGGCCGATAGCACAGGCACCACGCCGCCGCTTTGCGGAGCCGGCAACGACAGACGCGGCAGCCGCAATATCCAACGAATCGAGGACGCCTTGATGAACACCAAAATGCTCGTAATGACCCTGACCATTGCTGCAAGCCTTGCCCATGTTGCCGGCAATGCCGTGGCCGCATGCGGCCCGGATGCGTTCAAGATCGAGAGTTTCGAGCCCAGCGAAAAAACCCGTGCTGGCGGTCGCAAGGTGTATTCACTGAAGGGGGTACTGGTCAACACCTGCGCCGAGGCCGCTGCCGCTGAACTCAAGATCGACGCGAAGAACGACGACGGCCAAATACTGCGCACGGAAACCGGCTGGCCGGCCGGCTCCAACAATATTGCAGCAGGCGCCAGTGCCCCGTTCGATCTCGGCCCGCTGTTCCGGTATGACGACAAGATCAAGTACTTTGGTATCAGCATCAGCAACACCAAGTCTTGGTAAAGCGATCATTGCTGATCTCGTCGCGTCATCGCATCAACAAGCCGCACGTCGACCCGCGGCATGCCGCCGGGGGTCAATTGATCGCAAGTTGCTTGTCGAAGCCGGCAACGCGCAGGATGTTGCGTAACGCTGGGCTGCAGTTGACCAGGTGGATCGAGGCCTGCTGCGCCCGCGCCCGCTCGCACAGCAGCATCAACATGCCCAAAGCCGAGCTGTCGATCCGCTCGGTGCCACCGGTATCCACCAAATAACTGCGCGGCTCGATATCCGTACGCATATAGGCATCGCGAAACGCGCGATGCATCGAAAAATCGAAGCCATCCTCCAACCGCAAGGTAAGACAGTCGCGTTCTTTGTCGTATTCGTGGCTTACGCTCATGGTCTTGCTCCCGATCGCGGCACTGCCCGGCAATGCCGTTACGAATGAATGTCAGAAAAGCTCCACTTCACCGGCTGCGATGGAGGTTTGCAATGCCGGGCCCTTGCGCCGCGCCAGCGACTGCTCGCGGCGCAGGGTGAGCCGTTCACGCATGCGCTCAAGTTGTTGCAGGCGTAGATTGCCGGAGCCTGAGCGCGCCATCTCGTGCAGCTCACGAATGCTCTCGCTGGCAATCCCCTGCAGGTCTACCAGACCCTGCCGCGTTTGCGAAAGCAACTGGCTGAGGATGTCCTCGAATTGCAGTGAGCGCACGGTGGTGGCGACATCGGCAGCCAACTCGTGATTGATCGTGGCCACCTTGTCTGCCACCTCGGCAACCCGCCGTTCACTGCGATTGACGTGCGCCATCATTGAATCGATGTCGCCCTTGGCAGATAGCGCAACGCTCATATCCTGCGATGCCAGGCGGCCGACCAACTGATGCAACTGCTGCATGGCGTTGCGCGCGCGCTCGACGTGGGTACCTATTTTCTCATTGAACTGATTGGAGTGTTTGGCAAGATTGCGGATCTCACCTGCCACCACAGCGAAGCCCCTGCCCGCTTCACCGGCACGTGCCGCTTCGATGGCGGCGTTGAGTGCCAGCAGATTGGTTTCCTCAGCAATGGTGTCAACGTTGCGCAGCAACGCAAATACCGCGTCCATTTCCTCGCTCATTTCATCGATGCGATAGACGATGCGCAGGCTTTCGCTGGAAAGCTGAAGGATCAAGCCAACGAAGTGTTCCAGTAAATCTGCCGTGCGCTGGGTGAACTGGGAATGGGTGATACCCCCGCTGCCGCCACTGGCATCGATCAGCTCAGCCATCAAGGCGCGCTGCTGCGTCGTCTTTTCGTTCAAACCCTCAAAGCCGTTGCCCAATTCCAGGCCGGCGTCACGGATGATGTCGATCGCCTGCATCACCTCCTTGAGGCTGTGACCCAGTTCTTCCAGCACGGTGGCATGGACTTCGTTCAACGCCGGCGACATCAAAGTTTCAGCATCCGCACCGTGCGGCGCACGAGCCGCGAGCCATGCCGCCTGCTTCTGGTGCAGGATCAACCACGAGCAGGCCAATGCGGCTACCACCGCGGCTGCGCCGATCGCGGAATCGACCACAAACACGGCAATAACCGCGATGACACTCGCAGCCATACCGATCCACAGGGTGATGTCAGTCGTTTGCTTCATGATCGTCTCATCCTTTGCCTTCAAGGCTATCGCGCTGCACGCAGGCACCTCGTGCGGCGACCGACAACGCCAGCAACCGCGGCGCGATGGCCTGCAATGGCAGCTCCTCCACCACCGCACCCGCCTGTTGCGCCGCATGCGGCATACCCCAAACCACACAACTCGCCTCGTCCTGGCCAATGGTGTGTGCCCCAGCCTCACGCATTTCCAGCAAACCTTGGCTGCCATCGTCGCCCATGCCGGTACAGATCACACCGATCGCACTCTTGCCTGCGGCACGCGCCACCGAACGGAACAAGACATCGACGCTGGGTTTGTGGCGGCTGACCGGCGGCCCATCGTGCAACCGGCAGATGTAGCGCGCGCCATCGCGCACCACCAGCAGGTGAACCCCACCCGGCGCCACATAAACGTGCCCCGCCAGAATCGCTTGCCCATCGCGCGCCTCGGCAACACGCATCGGCGATGCGGCATTCAGTCGTGCGGCCCAGGGCCCACTGAACTGTGCAGGAATATGTTGGGTGACCACGATCGGCGGCGCATCGGGCGGCATCGCAGACAACAGCACGCGTACCGCTTCGGTACCTCCCGCTGAAGAGCCGATCGCAATCACGGTGCCGGCAGCACGCATCGGGCGGTTGCTGTCTGGCGGTGGCAAAATCGCATCGGGCGACAATTTTGCGGTGATCGCAGGCAGCGTTGTGCGCGCACGCGGTTTGCTGCGCGCTGCGGCCTTGACCTTGGCAATGATTTCATCGCGATAGGAAGCAAAACAGCCGCTCAGGTCGCTGCCCGGCTTGGAGACGAAGTCGACCGCACCCAGTTCCAGCGCGCGCAAGGTGATGTCGGCACCATCGCCGGTGAGCGTGGAAACCATCACCACCGGCATCGGCCGCAGGCGCATCAGGTGCTCAAGGAAGGTCACCCCGTCCATGTGCGGCATTTCCACGTCCAGCGTCAGCACGTCCGGGTTCAGCTCCTTGATCTTGTCGCGTGCGATCAATGGATCGGCAGCCGTGCCAACCACCTCGATCCCCGGATCCGACGACAACATGCCACTGAGCATCTTGCGCACCAGTGCAGAGTCATCAATCAGCAAAACGCGTATCCTTCCGTTCACGACACCCCCCCAAAAATCTCCACTTCACCAGCGATCGGATCCGCTTTGAGCTTGTCCAGATAGCTGCGTTCACGCACTACGATGGTGTCGTTGTGCAGGCTGCGCAATTGCCGTACGCGCACTTTGCCGGTTGCCGGAAAGTACTGCACGTGACGCGGATGGATGTCGCCCAGATCCTCGGCGGCAACGGCCAGGTTTTCAACCTGAAGATAATGGCGGACAAACGCGATATTGCGCATCCCGATATCGGTCATCTGCGCCAATACCCGCCCGCCACCAAATACTTTCACTTCGAGCTGGCTGCGATCGGCGCCAGCCTTGAGCAGGCTGTTGATCAATTGCTCCATGGCAATGTTTCCATAGCGTTCGGCGCGGCCATTGGCATGCGCTGCCTCGGTAGCGAAGGATTCGGGCAACATGAAGTGGTTCATTCCGCCAATCCCCTTGCGCCGATCACGAATGCATGCCGAAACACACGACCCGAGTACCGTCACCACCGCCTCGCCCTGCGTCGTCACATAAAACTCACCCGGCAGTATCTTGACCACGACATGGTTGAGCAATGGATCGAAGTAGCGATTGACATGCGCAAAGCCCGGTTGTGCAAGCGCCGGGTCAAAGCCCGGCAGCGCGCTCGTCGAGCGGCCGGACAAGGGCTTGACCGCAGCGATTGCAGGGATCCTTGTCATGCACGCTTCCTGTAGATCGTCCTCCCGACCAGATCAAACGCATCGCTCATGCCATGCAGCGACTCCGAGTGACCCAGAAACAGGTATCCGCCCGGGGCAAGCAATTGTGCATAACGGGCGAACAAACGTTGCTTGGTCGGGTTGTCAAAATAGATCACCACGTTGCGACAAAATATCGCGTCCAACGGCCCCTTTATCGGCCAATCGTGGAGAAGGTTTAGCTGTTTCAATGCAACCAGGTCGCGTATGCCTTGCGCAATCATCGCCAGCCCCGCGTTGCCGCCACGTCCCGACAGGAACCAGCGCTTGCGACGCGGTTCGGAAACCCCCTGCAAGCGTTCCAGTGAATACGTCCCTTGCCGGGCGACAGCGAGCGCGCGCGCCGACAGATCGGTAGCCAGCACCCGCGCGATGCTGCGCGCGTGATTGCCCAGCACTTCTGCCATGACCATCGCGATCGAATACGGCTCCTCGCCACTGGAGCAGCCCGCAGACCAGATGCGTATGCGCGGATTGGCGACGCTGGCAAGGGCGGGCAGCATGTCCTGTGCCAGAAACTCAAAATGATGGTTTTCGCGGAAAAAACTGGTGACATTGGTACTGATCGCGCTGGCCAGCGGGTCGAGTTCGTCATCGGGCTGTGCCCGCAAACGCGCGCAGTACTCGGAAAAACTGCCGAGACCAAGTTCACGCAGGCGACGCAGCAGGCGGCCGTATACCAGTTGCCGCTTGTTGGCGCCAAGCACAATGCCGCAACGATCAAAAACGAAAGCAGCTATGAATTGAAAATCCGCGTCACACAGGGCTACCGAGGGATCGTCGCTCGCCGCTCGCGGCGCTGTTGCATCTGTTGAAGAATGCATATCATCCTGCCCGGCATCGCCATAACGTGAAACGCTTTCTTGTTCCCCTCTTCCGCTGGGAGACGACAAAAGTGCGGGAAACGGCATGGCGTGAAAGTGTTTCATGATGCGGGGTGGCCACGCGCCGTGTCGGTTAGAACTCGGCCCAGCCATCATCACCATGACTGGCTGCGGGCAATTTGCCAGCGGCTCGTGCAGGCACCACACCCGCCTTGCTGGCCAGCACAGCTGGCGTGGGGTCCATCGATGCCGCGCCGTTGCTCGACGGTGCCGCATGGTTTGTCGGTGCAGGCGTCGATTTGGCCTTTGCGTTTACTGGCGATATCGCGACTTTGCCCATTGCAGGCTTGGGGTTTGCATCAGTCGCCTCTGCCAGCGCATCGGATACCGGTATGTGATGGTGGAAAAACCCAATCTGCTGCGACAGGGTTTCCGCCTGCTCCTGCATCGCTCGGCTGGCGGCAGCCGCCTCTTCCACCAGCGCCGCATTTTGTTGTGTCATCTCATCCATCGACATGACCGCGCGGTTGACCTGGTCGATACCCGCCGTCTGCTCGTGATTGGCGGCCGCAATTTCGCCAACGATGTCGGTGACCTTCTTCACCGCATCGACAATTTGCGCAAGCGTGCGCCCCGACTCATCCACCAAGCTGGTACCGACCCCGACCTTGTCGACGCTGTCGCTGATCAGCCCCTTGATTTCCTTGGCGGCACCGGCGCTGCGCTGCGCCAGGTTGCGCACCTCGCTGGCCACTACCGCGAAGCC
>PFJA01000118.1 GCA_002782905.1 Lysobacterales bacterium CG_4_10_14_3_um_filter_64_11 | reverse complement strand
GCCGTCAGCCGGGCATTCGATTGCACCGTCAACGACGTGCTGATGGCGACCGCATCGGGTGCGCTGCGTGCCTACCTGATCGAGCGTGGCGAGCGGATCGATGGACTGACCATCCGCGCCACGGTGCCGGTGAACCTGCGCCCGCTGGAACACGCGCGCAAACTCGGCAACCATTTTGGCCTGGTGTTTCTGGAATTGCCGGTCGGCGAGGGCAACCCGGCAAGCCGCCTGCACCGGGTTCGTGCCAGCATGGCCGAGCTCAAAAGCTCACGCCAGGCCATCGTCGCCTATGGCTTGTTGGCGGCGATGGGGCTGGCCCCGCCAGCGGTGCAGCGCACCGCGCTGGAGTTGTTCAGCCGCAAGGCCACCGCGGTGGCGACCAATGTGCCGGGGCCGCAGATGCCGCTGTACATGGCCGGCAGCCAGGTTCGCGAACTGATGTTCTGGGTGCCGCAGACGGGGTCTATCGGCGTTGGTATCTCGATTCTGAGTTATCACGGCCGCGTGCATTTCGGGCTGATCGGCGATGCCCGCCTGATGCCCGATCCCGATGCCGTGATCCGGCGCTTTCGCCCCGAGTTCGAGAAGTTGCTGTACCTCGCGTTGATGGCCGACTGGGACGGTGTCGTTGGGCCGCAAGATGCCGAATCGCTGACCGATGCCCGCGTTGTTGCGGATTGAGCGTGGCCCGTGGATGAAACCGTCGTGACGCCGCACACAATCTGCCGAGCTACAATGAACGATTCGTTTTCGCTATCCAAGGACCCGACGCGATGGACTTTCAGTTTACCGACGAGCAGTTGATGATTCAGGATGTGGCACGCCGCATCGCCCAGGAAAAAATCGCACCAAGCGCGGCCGAGTTCGATCGCAGCGGCGAGTTTCCACTGGAAAACATCCGTCTGCTTGGCGAGAACGGCCTGATGGGCATCGAAGTGCCGACCGAGTACGGCGGCGCCGGCCTCGACAGCATCGGCTACGTGCTGGCGATGATCGAGATCGCCGCTGCCGATTGTGCCCATTCCACCATCATGTCGGTCAACAACACGCTGTATTGCAATGGCCTGCTCAAGTCCGGCAGCGAGGCGCAAAAGCGCAAGTATGTAACCCCGATTGCCAGTGGCCAGGCGATTGGCGCCTATGCGCTGACCGAATCGCAATCGGGCTCGGATGCGGTCAACATGCGCACTCGCGCGGTGCTTTCAGCCGATGGCAGCCACTATGTGATCAACGGCAAGAAAAGCTGGATCACCTCCGGCCCGGTCGCCAAGTACATCATGCTGTTCGCGGTTACCGATCCCGGCAAAGGCGCACGCGGCATCAGCGCGTTCATGATCGATACCGGTCGCGAGGGGTTTCATCGCGGCAAGACCGAACCCAAACTCGGCATCCGCGCTTCGGCCACCTGCGAGATCGAGTTTACCGACTACAAGGCTCCGGTCGAGGATCGCATCGGCGATGAAGGCGAGGGTTTCCGCAATGCCATGGGGGTGCTCGATGCCGGCCGCATCGGCATTGCTTCACAGGCGGTTGGCCTGGCGCGCGCCGCGTACGACGCCACCGTGGCATATGTCAAGGAACGCAAAGCCTTCGGCCAGCCGATCGGCAGCTTCCAGATGACTCAGGCCAAGATCGCCGACATGAAATGCCGGCTCGATGCGGCATGGTTGCTGACCCTGCGCGCGGCATGGGCCAAGCAGCAGTCGGAAACCACCGGTGCACGGTTTTCCACCGAGGCTTCGGTGGCCAAGCTGGTGGCATCGGAAGCGGCGATGTTCATCACCCATCAGGCGGTGCAGATCCATGGTGGCATGGGTTATTCCAAGGAAATGCCACTGGAGCGTTATTTCCGTGATGCCAAGATCACCGAAATCTACGAAGGCACCAGCGAGATACAGCGTTTGGTGATCGCCCGCAACGAAACCGGGTTGCGTTGAAGCCGGGGCCACGGGCGCGGAACGCGGGATCGATGGGTTTCGCTGCACTCTACCCATCCTGCGGATTCGGGTTTCGGCCGGTGCGATCTGCCCCGGGTATCGCCGCTGCGCGGCTATAACCCGGGCTACCATGGAGGTGCGGTGGTATTGGTGTAGCCCGGGTTAGGCCGCAGGCCGTAACCCGGGATTTAACGCGGAGTGGTGCGCTACGCTCTCACCGGATCCGCGCTCAAAGCACAACCACCGCCCAAATCAACGCCACACTGGCCAAGGTCGCGGCGCCGTAGCACAGGCGCGCGGCGACTTGCCGTGCGCCGTGGCTGCGTACGCCGATATCCTGCACGGTCATCCGCAGCCGGTGCGCGGCGTGCCACAACAGCAACGCGATCACCCCAACGCACACCACGCGCGCCAACGGGTGACTGACGAACGCCACCACGCGCGGGTAATCGAGGCTGCCCGGTGGCAGCAGTTGCAGCGCGTCAAGCAGCAAGACCAGCATCAAGGCGGGCACCAGCAGCGCGGCCAGCATGCCGCCGGCGGCGAACGGCAGCCACACGATCGGTTTGTTGGATAGGCTCATGTCAGGCTCCGGACAGTACAAGAACGATGGCGCTCAGCACCACCCACGACAGGTAATGCGCCCCGGCGATCCACCCTGCCGGCACTCGGCGCGTGCCGATTTGCAGCAGCATGGTGCGCGGCGCCAGCGCGAACCAGGTGACGCTGTGGTATAGCGCAAACACCAATGCCACGAGTTGCCAGGCGATCGCCAACGGCGTCGCCAGCGCGGCACGAAATGCCTGCCAGGCTTCTGCCCCCTGGCCCAGTCGCAGCAGGGCAAAAACCAGCAGTATCGCGAATGCGCCAATCGCGATGCAGGTCAATTCACGCAACATGTAGCGCAGGTAGCTCGGCCGCTTCAGCCACCAGTTGCCGGGCAACGTGGGGTAATGGACTTTGGCATTCATGATGAACTCCCGCCGGGTGCGCGCTGCGCCAGCCATTGCAGACTGCTGGCCAGTTTCATTTGCTGGATGGCGCCGGCCGGATCGACGTGTTTCGGGCACACCTCGGAACACTCGCCGATGAAGGTGCACTCCCACACGCCATCGTCGCTGGCTGTGGTCTGCATCCGCTCCAATGCGCCGCCATCGCGTGAATCCAGGTTGTAGCGCTGTGCCAGCGCCAGTGCCGCCGGGCCGACATAGCCTTCATTGAGTGCCACCTGTGGGCAGGCGGCGTAACACAGCATGCAGTTGATGCACATCGTCAGCGGCCGGTACTTGGCCAACTGCGCCGGGGTCTGGCGATACTGGTCGTCGCGCGGCGGCAACTCGCGTGGGATCAACCAGCTCTTGACTGCCAACAGGCCATCGAGCAAACGATTTTGCTGTACCACCAGATCGCGGATCACGCCCAGATTGGCCAGCGGCGCGATGCTGATGCGATCGGGCAAATCGCGCATGAACGCCTTGCACGACAGGGTAGGGTTGCCGTTGACCATCATCCCGCAACTGCCGCACACCGCCATATGGCACGACCAGCGATAGCTCAGACTGCCGTCGAGATGATCCTTGATGTGGTTGAGCGCATCGAGCACCGTCCACTCTTCGCAGCATGGCACCGCGTAGCTCTGCCAACTCGGTGTCGATTCCTGTTCCGGCCGATAGCGCAGTACGTCGATGGTGACGATGCGTGCCCCTTGGCCCGCGCTGGGACTTGCCTGACTGACCGCGTTCATGTTGTTGCTCCACCGTAGACGCGCGCCGCCGGTGGCGAGCGCGTGATCGTTACCGGCTTGGTGCTGAGGCTGGGCGGCTGCTCGCCGCCGTAATGCACCAGGCTGTGATGCAGAAAGTGCTGATCGTCGCGCTCCGGAAAATCGAGCCGCTGATGCGCGCCACGCGATTCGCGACGGGCCAGCGCGGCATGCACCATCGCTTCGCCAACGTCGAGCATCGCGCCCAGCTCCAGTGCCTGGAACAACTGCGTGTTGAACACCATGCTGTGATCGTCGATCGCCAGGGTGCGATAACGCTGGCGCAGCACGGCCACCTTGTCGCTGGCCTCGCGCAGCGTAGCCTGTTCACGATAGATGCCCGCTGCACCCTCCATCAACTCGTGCAATTCACTGCGCAGGCCAACCAGGGTTTCGCTCGACTTCGGGCGTTCCAGCAGCGCATGCACCGCTGCAAACGATGCCGCGATCGCCGGCTGCCATTGCGTTTCGGCCGTTGCGGGGTGGGTGCGCGCGTGCTGCGCGGCATGCAGGCCGGCCTGTTCGCCAAACACCAGGATCTCGGTCAGCGAGTTGGAGCCCAGGCGGTTGGCGCCGTTGATGCTGACGCAGGCGCATTCGCCGGCGGCATACAGGCCATCGATTTGCGTTGCCGCATTGATGTTGGTATCGATTCCACCCATGCTGTAATGCACCACCGGGCGAATCGGAATCGGGGCATGGACCGGGTCGACGCCGACGTAGGCACGCGCCAATTCGCGCACCATCGGCAGGCGTTCATCGATCACCTTTTCGCCGAGATGGCGGATGTCCAGATGCACGACATCTCCGAAAGCACTCTTGATCGTGCGGCCTTTGCGCTGCTCGTGCCAAAACGCCTGGCTGAGCCGGTCGCGCGGGCCAAGCTCCATGGCCTTGGGCCGCGGGTGCGGCTCGGGCGGGCCGAGGTTGTAGTCTTGCAGGTAACGATAGCCATCCTTGTTGACCAGCAAGCCGCCTTCGCCGCGCGCGCCCTCGGTGATCAGGATGCCGGTACCGGGCAGACCAGTGGGGTGATACTGGACAAACTCGATATCCTTGAGTGGCACCCCGGCACGATAGGCCATGGCCATGCCATCGCCAGTCTTGATGGCACCGTTGGTGGTGAACGGGAATACCCGGCCAGCGCCACCGGTGGCAATGATCACGGCGCGGGCGAGGAATACAATCGGCTCGCCCGATTGCATGTGCAGCGCGGTGATCCCGCCCACTGCGCCATCGGCGCACAGCAGATCCAGCGCGAACACTTCATCGAAGCGCTGGATGCTGGGAAACTGCTGCGAGGTCTGGAACAGGGTGTGCAGAATGTGGAAGCCGCTCTTGTCGGCAGCAAACCAGGTGCGCTGGTGCTTCATGCCACCAAACGAGCGCACTTGCACGCCACCGGCATCGTCGCGATTCCATGGGCAGCCCCAGTGTTCAAGTTGGCGCAGCGACTTTGGCGCCTGTTCGACGAAGTGCTCGACCGCATCCTGATCGCACAACCAGTCGCCACCACTGACCGTGTCGTTGAAGTGCGCATCCAGAGTGTCGGGCGATTTGATCACGCCGGCTGCGCCGCCTTCGGCGGCGACCGTGTGGCTGCGCATCGGATAGACCTTGGACACCAGCGCCACGCGCAGCGCCGGATCGCTTTGCGCCACCGCAATTGCGGCGCGCAGGCCGGCACCACCGGCACCTACGATAATTACATCGGCATGGACGGTATGCATGATCACGCCTGCTCGACGCGATAGCGCCAGATACGATAGAAACCGCCAAACAGCCAGACCTTGTCCTCACATACCACCCGCTTGCCGGTGACTTCGGCGCATTCGCTCAGCAGGGTATCGAGGTCGGTGTGCCACAAACTGGGCAGGAACGGTTCGGCCGTGCCGAAAACCCAGCGCAGCAGCGGCAGGCGATGGAATGGATGGGTTTCGCTGAAACCGCCGTATTCGGCCAGTACCAGGCTGCCGCCGGGACGCACCACGCGCAGTGCTTCGATCAACGCCTTGCGGCGCGCGGGCACCGGCAGTTCATGCAACAGCAGAAACATGAATGCAGTATCGAAATGATTGTCGGGATAGGCGAGTGACTCGGCATTCATGCGGGTCACGGTGGCATGCTCGTCGAGGCCCAGCTTTTCCAGTTTCGCCTGCGCGCGTTCCAACTGGATCGGGGCAATGTCAATCACCGTCAGCGGGTTGTCGCCCAGCGCTTTGGCGGTTTTGGTGATCACGTCGCCATAGGCCGAGGCGATCATCAGCGTCGAGCCCGCCTGCTGCGGATGCAACAGGCGAACCGTGGCCTCGGTCAGCTTGCGGTACTGGCCGAAGACGATGGCGTTGATGATCGGTTGGTGGTCGAAAAACCACACCGCCGGACGCCACAGGTACGCCCACCAGTAATGCTTGACCAGATAATCGGGCAGTGTGAGATCATCGTCGGTGATGTGGTGCGAGGCAAGGTGTTGCAGCGAAACCCCTGGCTGCAATGGCTTGTGCTGTGGCAGTGATGGGTTGAACAGCGGGGCCGGCATTGCCGGTGCGACTGACTCGGAACGGTCCTCGTACATGACTAAGGCTCCAACGTTGGCGAGTGGTGTGCTGTGGCTCAGGAACCGTCGCACTTGCGGCCAAGCATGTGCCGATCAGCGCGCTGGCATCTTGACAATCGTCAATTTCCGTCGTTGCGGTCTTGCTCCGGCGGTGTGTCTTTTTTCTTTTTGCCGAACAGACCCTTGATCAGCGCGTCGGCAGCCTTGTCCTGCAACGCATTTTTGTCGAGTGCCACCTCGGCGGCCGGGTCGCCGCTTTTGCCGGCCAACAACCCGGACAACACGGCACCCGCAACGGCACGGGTTTCCAGCGTGAACTTCGGGCTGTCAGCGGTACCCGTCACCTTCAGCCCGATACCGTCGCGGCTGCTCTTGCCCAGAGCGCCCTGCAACGCGGTGGCGAGACCTCCCGCAGCCGCGCTACCGCCAGTGCCAGCGAGCGCTGCATCAGGCGCGATGCGCAGAGTGAAATCGAGGTTTTGGTTGGCATCCAGGGTGCCGGCACCGGTGACCTGGCCGATGCCGGTGATGATGGCGAGGATGTCGTCGAGTTTCACCCCGGCCGGATCGACCCGCATCTGGGTGCTGGCGGATTTGATCTCGGTATCGGCAGGTGGGTTGATACCCGCCAATGTCATCACGCCAGCCAACTTCTCGCCCAGACTGAACCCGGCGAGCCGGCTGTTCTCCAGTTGCAGCGGGCCGCTGATCCGCAATGCATCAAGTGCGCCGCGGGCATTGAGATCGAGATTGAGCTGCCCGCCTTGCAATTGTGAGTTTTCCGGCAACACGATGCCGAGCATCGGCAATAGCCCCTGCACCGCATCCACCGCCAGCGCCTTGCCGGTGATGTTCAGATCGACACGCAGATTTTTGCCGCGACTGTCCAGTTGCCCGGCCACGGCCAGCGCCGCGCCACCAAGGCTGAAGGTGCCGTTGCTGATCTGCCCGCGCTGGCTGTTGAGGTCGTAGCGGGTGCGATGCGCAAAGCGCACCGGGCCGGGCGCTGCCGCCGCATCCGGGAACAGGCGCAAGGCAACCACGCTAGCGCTGCCATCGAGATCAACCGTGCCGGCCTGCGCG
>PFJA01000284.1 GCA_002782905.1 Lysobacterales bacterium CG_4_10_14_3_um_filter_64_11 | reverse complement strand
CCATTCCAGTTCAAAACGTCCGGCACCCGGTTGCGCGTGGCCAACACGCGCGCCGGCCAGCCAGCGCGGCGCCGTGTCCACCGCATTGCCGCTGCGAATATGCTCGCCACCGGCGATATCGCGGTCGAACGCGTAGCGATGGCGAGCGTAGGCCGCATTGCCCTGCACCCACCACTCGGGTTGCAGTTGCCAGCGGCCTTGCAGCTCGATGCCGCGATGACGGGTGGCGCCGTCGGAAAAGTTGAACCCCAGCGCGTCACGGCCAATGACATGACGTTTGCGGTAGCGGTAGGCATCGATATCGAATTGCACGTCGCCGCTGATGTGGCGCAAGCCCAGTTCCGGGCCATGCAGGGTTTCCGGCACCAGATCGGCCACGTCCTGGCCACGTTGCAAGCGATACAACTCGCCCGTCTGCGGCATGCGAAACGCCTGCGCATAACGCGCAACCAACGCCGTACGGGTGTTCAGCGGCAGGCGCAAGCCCAGTTGCGCGCTGGCATCGTCGAATACATCACGGCGGTCGCCAGGCCGGTTGAACAAACAACCGCCAAAGCCGCAGGGCGTGCCGTCGTCGCGCAGATTGCCATCACCGGCGCGGTTGTCGTAGCGATAGCGCAAGCGCTCGGCGCGCACGCCGGCGCTCAATTGCAGCCGGCCCACGTGCGCTTGCAGCTGCGCAAACAACGCGCTGTTGAACGAGTCCACGCGGTAATCGTAGTGCCGCCCCAGTGGGCGGATCGCTTGCAGCGCCGCGCTGCCTGCCGCAAGCGTATCCTGGCGTTCGCGCAACTCGCCGCGCGTCCACTCCAGATCGACGCCGGCCTGCACATCCAAAGCCCCTTGCCGCCGCCACAGCAACTGCGTGCCAGCGCTTTGCGTAGCGGAAAGCTCGCGCGGCTTGCCGGGAATGAAGTGCTGCAAAAAATCCATGCGCTGGTAGCGCGCATACGGCACCCAACTCAAGCTGTGCTGCGCGCCCAACGCCCACTGCCAATGCCCCTGTGCCTGCATGCTGGTGGCATCGCGGAATGCCTCCGGGTTTTCGTTGCGCGTGCGGCGGGCGTCACGAAAGGCATCACGGCCGGTAATGAAGCCGGCGGTCTCCTGGTTCAGATTGCTGATCGCCAGTTGCAAACGCGGCGCACCGAAGCCAGCGGGCTGCTGCCATTGCAGGCGCAGCTTTTGCTGATCGAAACCTTCCTGGCTGCGAAAACTGTCGCTGCTCACGCCGTAGGTATCGATTCGCCACGGGTTGCCAGCCAATCCACCGGCCACGCTGCCCTGGGCACGGCGGTAGCGGTTCGGCCCGAACTCCAGCGCGAATGCCTGCGCCGGGCTGTCATCGGGACCGCGTGGGCGCACGTTGATCACGCCGTGCAGGGCATTGGAACCGTGTACCGCAGCGCCCGGCCCACGCAGCACTTCCACCGCACCGGCCTGTTCGGTATTCAACTCGAACAATTGATTGACATTGCACCAACCCGCCGGCCGGCTCGGCACGCCGTCATCGAGCATCAGAAACGCACCGCAGGCACCAGCGCCGGTCAACACCGGCGAGCGGATCGCGACCAGTTGCTCCTGGCCGCTGCCACGGCTGATCCACGCGCCCGGCACCCGCGTCAGCAGTTCATTGGCGTGGGTTGCGGCTACTCCCGCGATGGTGTCGGCATCCAGCACGCTCACTGCCGCAACTTGCGCCGCCACCGGTTGCGGCCGGCGCGCGGTGACGGTGACGGTGTCGAGGACGCGGGCATCGGCGGACACCGTAGCGGCGAGTAGGGCAAGGGCAAGCATGGCGCAATACTACACAGCAGGCACGCGCGAGCGCTGCGCGAGTGGGCGCGCCTGCCCACTGCGCCTATATCAATCGTGATCTATCATGCGATCAGTGACCGGCAAAGAATTCATCGCCAAGCTCAAGGCCGCAGATTGGTCGGTCAGCCGCAAACACGATAGCCATCATATTCTGGTCAAAGGCGACCAAGCCGTTCCGGTTCCGGTTCCGGTTCATCGCGCCGCTGCCGCTCTTGGCAAGCGCCTGGTGCTTACCCTCGAGTAGCAACGCATCGGCGGATCAGTCGGTCGCACCTGACGAATAAACGCGCTCGCCACCTGCGCGAATCGAGGCTGGTCGAGCCAATGCCGGATCCTGCCCTGTTACCATGAGCGGTTTCCCAAACGATACGCTGCCATGTCCGACCTCAGCCCGCCGCCCAGCGACCCGATCCGCACTGATTTCATCCGCCAGATCGTGCGCGATGACCTTGCCAGCGGCAAGCACGCGGCCATCCGCACCCGCTTTCCGCCGGAACCGAACGGCTATCTGCATCTGGGCCACAGCAAGGCGATCTGCCTGAGCTTTGGCGTGGCTGCCGAGTTCGGCGGCGATTGCAACCTGCGCTTTGACGACACCAACCCGGCCAGGGAAGACCCCGAGTATGTGGCAGCGATCAAGGAAGACGTGCGCTGGCTCGGCTATGAATGGCACGAACTGCGCCATGCCTCGGATTACTTCGAGGTGTTTTATCTGGCTGCGGAAAAGCTGATCGCGCAGGGCGATGCCTACGTGTGCGACCTGTCGGCCGAGCAGGTGCGCGACTATCGCGGCACCCTCACCGAGCCGGGCCGCGATTCGCCCAACCGCCAGCGCAGCATCGCGGAAAACCTCGACCTGTTCCGGCGCATGCGTGCCGGCGAGTTTGCCGATGGCGCGCGTACGCTGCGCGCGAAGATCGACATGACCAGCGGCAACATCAACCTGCGCGATCCGGCGCTGTACCGCATCAAGCGGGTCACCCACCAGAACACCGGCGATGCCTGGTGCATCTACCCGATGTACGACTTGGCGCATGCACTGTCCGATGCCATTGAAGGCATTACCCATTCGCTGTGTACGCTGGAGTTCGAGGATCATCGGCCGCTGTATGACTGGTGCGTGGACAAGGTCGATCTGGCTGGCCATCGCGAACTGCTCGCCTCGCTCAGCGCACAAGGTCTGCCGCTGGAAGCGGCCAAGCCGCGCCAGATCGAGTTTTCGCGCTTGAACATCAACTACACGGTGATGAGCAAGCGCAAGCTGATGACGCTGGTCACGGAAGGCCTGGTCGATGGCTGGGACGACCCGCGCATGCCCACCTTGCAGGGTATGCGCCGGCGCGGTTACACCCCGGGCTCGCTGCGCCTGCTGTGCGATCGCGTCGGCATCAGCAAACAAAACTCGGTCACCGATTATTCGCTGCTCGAAGCCTGCTTGCGCGAAGACCTCGATAGCCGCGCGCCGCGCCGCCTGGCGGTGCTCAACCCGCTCAAACTGGTGATCACCAATCTTGCTGCCGATCACGAGGCGATATTGTGTTTTCCCAACCACCCCAAGGACGCCAGCCAAGGTAGCCGCGAGGTGCCGTTTTCTCCCGAACTGTGGATCGAGCAGGACGATTTCATGCGCGAGCCGGTGAAGGGTTTCCATCGTTTGATGCCTGGCACCGAAGTGCGGCTGCGCGGGGTCGGCATCATCCGCTGCGACGAGGTGGTGCTCGACGGTGCACAGGTGCGCGAGCTGCGTTGCAGCCTGGACCTGGCAACCCGCCACGGCCAGCCCGGCGCCGAACGCAAGGTCAAGGGCACCATCCACTGGGTCAGTGCGCGCCACGCGGTGGCCGCCGAGGTGCGTCTGTACGACCGCCTGTTCACCGTCGCTGATCCGGACGACGACAGCGATGGTCGCAGCTACCGCGACTACCTCAATCCCGATTCGCGCCAGATTGTCGCGGCCTGGATCGAACCGGCTGCGGCGCAGGCGGCGCCGGAGCAATCATTCCAGTTCGAACGCGTGGGTTACTTTGTCGCCGATCGCCGCGATCACAGCGCCGCGGCACCCGTGTTCAACCGCAGTGTGACCCTGCGCGATGTGTGGGCGAAGCAGGCGGCCGGCAAATGAACCCGATTCGCGCAATGCTTCACAGCGGTTCCGTGCTGCTGGTGCTCGCTGTGTGCGCCTGCGCTGCATCGGCCGAGAAGCAGGTGACAGCACCTGCTGTCAAGGCCGGCATCGTCGATTACCGTTGCCAGGCCGACCGCGATTGCGCGGTCAAGAATGTCGGAAATTGCTGTGGCTACTACCCGGCCTGCGTCAACACCGACAGCCCGACCTACCCCGAGCAAGTGCGCGCCGACTGCGCACGCGAAGGTAAAATGGCGGTGTGCGGCTTCCGTGAAATCAGCTCGTGCAGTTGCCAGCAAGGTCGCTGTGAAGCAATCACAACCCCGCTAACGGCCGTCAGCGATCAGGGGCACCTCGAAAAACCGTCGCGAGCGGCCCGAGTGCAAGGCGCACGGGGCACAGGAACCTCAGTGTACATGCAGGTACATGACGATTCCGAGCACCGCGCAACGCCGCAAGCGGGTCGCGCAGCAGGATTTTCAAGTGACCCTCAGGAGGCGCAGTGATGCTGCATGCCCACGTCCACCTCAGTTTGCCGGCCTGGGTACACGAGCAGGTCGATTTGAACCGCAACTTCGACGATGACTCCAGCAAGGTGGCGCTGGCGATCGAACTGGCGCGCCTGAATGTGGCCAATGCCAGCGGCGGGCCGTTCGGTGCAGCGATCTTCGATGCTGTCGGCCGCGTGCTGTCGATCGGCGTCAACCGGGTGATCCCGGAAACGTGCTCGGTGGCGCACGCCGAGATGATGGCGTTCATGATTGCGCAGCAGCGCAGTCAGCAATATCGCCTCAATGCCATTGGCGGCCCGATCACCCTGGCCAGCTCGGCGCAACCGTGCTGCATGTGCTACGGCGCCACCTTCTGGGCCGGCATCGACCGGCTGCTGATCGGCGCCCGCGCCAGCGATGTGATGGCGCTGACCGAGTTCGACGAAGGCCCACTGCCCGCCGACTGGATCGGCGAACTGGAGCGGCGCGATATTGCGGTTTACCGCGACATTCAACGCGAGGCTGCGTGTGCGGTGCTGCGTCGTTACGGCGAGCAGGCCGGTGGCGAATACTGAAGGAAACCTCTCGAAACCTGCTGTGCGACCCGATTGCTGCGTTGCGCAGTGCTCGGAATTTTCATGTACCCGCGTACACTGCGGTTCCTGCGCTCCGCGCGCCTTGCACTCGGTCGCCTGCTGCGCAGGGCGCGCCTTTCCTTCGCCGCTGCGCGGCTCGCTCGGTCGGGCCGCTCGCGACGGTTTCTAGAGGTTCCCTGAATTGACCGCCACATCTCTTGAT
Source organism: Lysobacterales bacterium CG_4_10_14_3_um_filter_64_11 (assembly GCA_002782905.1). Lineage (GTDB taxonomy): Bacteria > Pseudomonadota > Gammaproteobacteria > Xanthomonadales > Xanthomonadaceae. Next base: position 2,125 of record PFJA01000284.1, on the reverse strand, counting down.
GGATTGCTGTGCTGGTGCCGACCGGGCTTTGAGCCCGAACTGGCGGCGGAACTGGGTGAGCGCAGCGCAGCGCTTGGCGTGGGCGGCTACGCCCGTACCGAGCGGCAAAGCGGTGTGGTGCTGTGGCTCGGTGCCGACGGCGCGGCACTCGATCAGGCGCTGCCGTTTCGCGAACTGATTTTCGCGCGGCAAAAGTTGCGCATTCTGGCCGAACTCAAGCCACTCGATCCGCACGACCGGATCACGCCGATGCTGGCGGCGCTCACCGGCCACGGCGTGTTTGGCGAGGTCTGGGTGGAACATGCCGATTCCGAACTGGGCCGCCCGCTGGCGGCACTGGCACGCAGCTTCGCCAACGCCCTGCGTCGGCCGTTGCGCGAACACGGCATTTTGACGGCGACGGACGACGCAACCTTGCCGCGTCTGCACGTATGTTTTCTCGACGGCGCTCATGCATTGCTGGCCAGCAGCCGGCCGCACGATGCCTCGCCGTGGCCGCTGGGTGTGCCGCGTTTGCGCAGCCATGCCGATGCACCCTCGCGCTCGGCACTCAAACTCGAAGAAGCGCTGTTCACCCTGCTTGATGCCGGTGAGCGCACCCAGTTGCTGCGGCCGGGCATGCGCGCTGCCGATCTGGGCGCCGCACCCGGCGGCTGGAGTTGGATATTGAGCCGCCATGGCATACAGGTCAGCGCCATCGACAACGGGCCGATGGCCGACAGCGCCATGGCCACCGGCCTGATCACTCATCAGCGCGCCGACGGCTTCCGTTGGCAACCGACCAAAGCGCTGGACTGGATGGTCTGCGACATGGTCGAACAACCGCGTCGGGTGGCAACACGCATGGGGGAATGGTTCGCCAATGGCTGGTGCCGACAGGCGATATTCAACCTGAAATTGCCGATGAAAAAGCGCTGGCTGGAAACCACCCTGTGCCTGGACTTGCTGCAACAACGCGCCGGGCACGCGCTGACGGTACGTGCGCGTCAGCTGTATCACGACCGCGAAGAGATCACCGTGTTTGCGCAGATGCGGTGAATGAGGCCGGGACTGGGGACTGGGAAATGCCAAGAAGCCGGGACTCGGGACTCGGGACTCGGGACTCGGAAAAGCCACAGCGAAAGCTCAAAGCAAAATCTGGCAAGGTTGTCGTCCCGAGTCCCGAATCGCCTCAACCCGCGGCGTAAATCGCGCCGAGCACGCGCGGCCCGCGCGCGCCGGTCACTTCGCAGCGGTTGCCGGCACGGCCGGCCAAGGTCTCGCATGCCAGCCAGGCAAAGCCCACGGCCTCGACAAAATCCGGATCGAGGCCAAACGACGCGGTGCTGGTCAGGGCGACGTCGGGCAAGTGCACCTGCAAGCGCTGCTGCAATACCGGGTTATGGACGCCACCGCCGCAGACCAACAGCCTGCGCGTGGCCGGTGCACTGGCGCGCAGCGCATCGGCAATGCTCAATGCACTGAGCTCGCACAACGTCGCCTGCACATCATTGATGGCGATCGTGCGCGTGCCCATCACCGCACGCAGCCAGCGCAACTGAAACTGATCGCGGCCGGTGCTTTTGGGTGGCGACCGGGCGAACCACGGATCGGCGTACAACGCCGCCAGCAACGCGTCGTCGATGATGCCCGAACCCGCGAGTTCGCCATTGGCATCGAAGGGTTGCCCGAAATGCGCGGCGTACCAGGCATCCATCAGGCCGTTGGCCGGCCCGCTATCGAATCCACGCACCGGCCCGGTGCGTGGCAGCAGCGTCAGGTTGGCGATACCACCGAGGTTGAGTACCGCGCGATCTTCGTCGGCGCTGTGCCACAGGGCGGCATGAAAAGCCGGCATCAGTGGCGCGCCGTGGCCGCCTGCCGCCACGTCACGACGGCGAAAATCGGCCACAGTGGTTATCGCGCAGCGCTCGGCAATCTGGTTGGGATCACCCACCTGCATGCTGTAACCCAGCGCCGCTTCGGGATTGTGGCACAGCGTTTGCCCATGCGAGCCAATCGCCGTGATCTGCGCGCGCTCCACCCCGGACTGCCCGATCACGGCTTCGGCGGCCTCGGCAAACGCGCGGCCAATGGCGGTGTCGAGCCGCGCCAACGCATCGAGGGTTACCTGCGCGCTGGCCTG
>PFJA01000267.1:5875-7369 GCA_002782905.1 Lysobacterales bacterium CG_4_10_14_3_um_filter_64_11 | reverse complement strand
CAGGGTGAAAGTATGGCGGCCGATCACGCGCGGCAGGGCATCGGCATCCGGGTTGGCGGCGCACCACGCGGTAACGGCACGCACGGTGTCTTGCAACACCGGGGTCTGTTCGCGGAATACGCGCGCGAGCAGTGGAATCAAGGTATCGGGGATTTCATCGTTTGCCAGGAACGCGCCACTGCGCGGTTCGGGATGCTGCATGCGCTCAACCCAGCGGGCAACGTTGGCTGCGCGTTCGCGCATCAACTTGCCGGGTGCGGGGTCGCGGTACAGATGCGCATAGAGCGGGCCGATCAGGCCGAAGTCGCCGATGCTGGGGCGGCTGCCGAGCAGAAAATCGTGCTTGCCCAGATGCGCGTTGAACTCGTCGAGAAAGCCTTCGTAACTGCGCTCGACGGCGGCGTGCATCGGTTTGCCGATACCAAAATACTTCTGGTACATGCCGCCGAACTTGAATGCCGGCAACAGGCCGATGATCGGCTTGAGCCAGGCCGGCGACTGCGGCCGCAGCAGGTCGCCGAACGCGCGCAGGATGGTGCCGAGGTTCTGCCGTTTGTACTGCCAGCGGTAGTGCATCGCCGCCATCACCAGCCACTCGTCGCCGTACAGTTCCAGCAGCAGCGCCACCAGCCGCTGCGCCGGGGTGTCGGGGTATACCGGATGATCGGGAAAACGTGGCTCCAGCGCATCAATGATGGCGGTGGTGTCCTGCAGGTATTCGCCCTCCGGCGTCAGCAGCACCGGGATGATCGGCCGGCCGATCTTTGGCACGATGATTTCGCGGTACACCGCTAGCGTGGCCAGCCGCTCTTCGTAGGGAATGCCCTTGTAGCGCAGATAGGCGCGGGTTTTGCCCGAGTACAAGGACACCTCGGCGCCGTAGAGAATGTAGGGTTTGCTCATGGTTCGTTCCGAGCAGATGTCAGTGGCCGCCATCAGCGCGGCGTTTGTTGCCGGCCACGCTATCGTGCATCAGCTTGTCGGTGTAGGCGATGCCAATGGCGGAGAGAATGAAAATGGCGTGGATGATGGTCTGCCACATCACCCCGGCAATGGTGACTTTCGAATCGAGCGTTCCCAGGGTGCCCGCTTCGATGAATGTCTTGAGCAGGTGAATCGAGGAAATGCCGATGATCGCCAACGCCAGCTTCACTTTCAGCACCGAGGCATTGACATGGCTCAGCCATTCAGGCTGATCCGGATGACGCTCCAGACCAAGCCGCGACACAAAGGTTTCGTAGCCGCCCACGATCACCATCACCAGCAGGTTGGAAATCATCACCACGTCGATCAGGCCAAGCACGATCAGCATGATCTGCTGTTCGCCCAACGCGCCAGCGTTGTGGATCAGGTGCCACAGTTCCTTGAGGAACAAAAACACATAGACGCCCTGGGCCAAGATCAGCCCAAGGTAGAGCGGCACCTGCAACCAGCGCGACCAGAAAATCAGGGTCGGCAGCGGCGCCAGGCGGGTTGCAATTCGGGGCTGGATTT
>PFJA01000267.1:0-5839 GCA_002782905.1 Lysobacterales bacterium CG_4_10_14_3_um_filter_64_11 | reverse complement strand
GCGCCAACGGCGCAGATCAGGCCGGCGCCCAGCAACCAGTAGCCGAGGCTGCGATCGGCGCGCAGAGCAAGCGTTTGCGGTTGCTTGCGGGTGATGGTGAAGTGGGTATCGCCGAGCTTGGCGATCTCGGTGGTACGGCTTATCTCACGCGAGAACGCGAACAGGGTTTTGCCCGACAGCGGCACCGCACCGGAACCGATCAGGGCGGCGGCGAGCAACAGGGCTGCGGCCAGGGATGAAAACACGATACGCACGGCAACCTCTCTAGTCAGAACTAAACGCAATCAACCTTCGCGAACGCTGACGCCGGGCAGCGACAGCACGTAATCGGCACCCATCAGCAACGACGGGGTGTAGTAACCCGGTTCCGGACGCGGGCCGTCGAGCAAGCGCTGCACGATGCCCAGCGCGGCGCTGACGGTGAGTTCATAGCCGTTGGGGGTGCGCAACTGCCGGCGCAGGGCGCGGCCCTCGGCGTCGAACACCTCGCCCCACACCGTGCAACCGGTCTGCTCGCGGGTTCTGGCCGACGGGCCACGCACTTTTTTCGCGACCTGTGCCTTCATGAAGTTCTGCACTGGTTTCAGGCCGAGCAGCGGACGCAGCCAGCGCAGGCGTTGCAGGCGGCGAACGGTAGCTGGAGGCACGCTCATGTACACCTCGATGTTGCCGATGCCGGTGGAAACGAAAGCGGTATAAACATCGCCCCATGGAATCGTCATCGCTGTGCGCTGTTCGCCATCGCGGCTGAACATGCGTGCCTTGTACGCCAACGGTACAGTTTTGAGTTCGCCGTTTTCGCGGATCATGCCGCCTTTGCCGAGGCCCTCGACACTGGTCTTGGCGGTGCCGGGGCTGGGGCCGCCGCCGGCATCGAAAGCCAGCACCAGCGCTTGCGCGTCGGGCATGCGCGCCTTGAGCTGGGCGGCGAGGCAATCGGTCGGCACTACATCAAAGCCAGTGCCCGGAATCACCACGATGCCGGCCGTGCGCGCACGCATATCCTGCGCATGGCAATGCGCGAACACCGAAATTTCGCCGGTGATATCGAGGTAGTGCGCGCCAGCGGCGAGGCAGGCTTCCAGCATCGGCGCACTGGTGGCGGAAAATGGCCCAGCACAATGCAGCACCAGGCCGATACCGCTGAGCCCGGCTTTCAGTGCATCGCCCGCTTCCAACGCAAACACCCGCGTCGGCAGACCGTATTGCGCGGCGAGCGCGTTCAACTCGGCGCTGTTGCGGCCCGCCAGCACCGGGTGCAGGCCGCGTTGCACCGCTTCGGCCACCATCATGCGCCCGGTATAGCCGTTGGCGCCGTAGATCATCCATTGCATGTCGGTTCCCCTATGGGTTTGAACGGCGCGTTGCCTTGATCAGCATGCGGTAATACCAGTGCGGAAACCAGCGCTTGATCCGCCAGCGCAGCGGCTCGTTGCGGGTGGGTATGATCAGGAATTGCCCGCGCTCGGCGGCGGCGAACACCGCATCGGCGACGGTATCGAGGGTATCGGGCGAGGTGGCCATCATCTTTTCCGCGAATGGCTTCATCTTGGCGTTGCCCTGCCAGCTTTCCAGCAGATTGGTCTTGAAGAACGCCGGGCACACCACGCTGACCGCAATGCCGCGGCCATGCAGTTCGGCACGCAGTTGCTCGGACAGCGTCACCACTGCCGCCTTGCTGACGCCGTAGGTCATGATGTTGGGCGCCCCGGCGAGGCCGGCGAACGAGGCGGTGTTGATGATCTGGCCGTGCCCGGCCGCGAGCATCGCCGGCAGGAACGCGTGGCAGCCGCGCACCACGCTGAGCACATTGATATTGATCAGACGATGCCATTCGTCCATCTCGGTGCCGATCAGCGGGCCGCCACTGGCAATGCCGGCATTGTTGATCAGCACGTCCACCGCGCCCGGCCAGCGCTCACGCAGCGCCGCGTGCATGGCGTGAAAGCTGTCGTCATCACCGACATCCACTGCCAGCGCGAAATGCCCGTCGCCAGGCAGCTGGGCCACCGTTTCCGCGGCGCGGCCGGCATGGATGTCGGCACAGGCGATGGTGCAGCCGGCTGCGGCATAACGGGCGGCCAAGGCGCGGCCGAGGCCACTGCCGGCACCGGTGATCAGGACACGACGTTGTGGCATGGGCGGGTTCCAGAGGCTGTGTTAGGCTCCCGAGCATAGCAAGTGGCGAACCCATTGCCACACCTAACGAGCAACCCATGAGCGAAAACCTGTTCAATCTCAGTGGCAAAACGGCGCTGGTCAGCGGCGCTTCGCGCGGCATCGGCGCGGCGATTGCGCAACTGCTGGCCGCGCACGGCGCACAGGTGATCTGCACCTCGCGCAAGGTCGAGGCCTGCCAGCAGGTCGCCGATGCGATCACCGCCAGCGGTGGTTCGGCGCAGGCCAAGGCGCTGCATATCGGCGATCCGGCGGCCATCGAGGCGCTGTTTGCGCAGCTCGAAAGCGACGGCTGCAGCCCGGACATCCTGGTCAACAACGCCGCCGCCAATCCGTATTTCGGGCCGATGATCGACATGGATCTGGCCACGTACGAAAAAACCGTCGAGGTCAATCTGCGCGGTTATTTCTGGACTTGTGTGCAGGCGGCACGGCGGATGAAGGCCAAGGGTGGCGGCGCCATCGTCAACGTGGCCTCGGTCAACGCCCGCCGCGCCGCACCGATGCAAGGCATCTATTCGATGACCAAGGCCGGCATCGTCAACATGACCGAAGGCTTCGCCAAGGAACTGGCGGTGCACGGCATCCGCGCCAACGCGGTGTTGCCCGGCCTCACCGACACCAAGTTCGCCTCGGCGCTGACCAGCAACCCGCAGATCATGAAGATGATGCTCAGCCTGATCCCGCTGGCGCGCGTGGCGCAGCCCAATGAAATCGCGCCGGCAGTACTGTTTCTGGCGTCACCGGCCGCGGCCTACATCACCGGCACCACGCTGGCGGTGGATGGCGGTTATCTGGCCTGAGGATTCTGCGGGCAATGGCACCTCCTTGTGCGGTAACGCACGCCGCTGGCGACATCTTGAAGTAGGTCGGCAGCGAGTGTGGGTGCAGAGCAGATCAGCTCTCACCAAGACGCCAAGAACGCCATGGAGTCCATCGGCCTCTTGGTGGAGGCGATTGACGGTTCGGGGGGTCCAATGCTTCATGAGCGCCTCGCTGAAAAGGATCAGGCATGAATGGCGCGTGCTTGAGCCAGAACTCCATCGGTTCGTCATTCCAGCGCAAGCTGGAATCCAGTGACTCCAGCTTCCGACCCAATGGCACACGGCGAAAGGCTCTGGATTCCAGCTTGCGCTGGAATGACGATGAGGGATGGATGCGCTACCGATACATTGATGTCGGCTCCGCTGCGCTTGAGCCGACCTACGACGTTTGCGGACAGGGTGATCGAAGCACGGCCGCGGCTGGAGCAGCGTATCCTGTCCTGATGTTTGCGCGCTTGTAACGTAAGGAGTGACGCCATGCGTTTTATCATCGGTTTGTTGTTGTGGACCTTGCTGCTGGTGCTGGCCTGGCCGCTGGCGCTGCTGATTGCGGTGCTATGGCCGCTGCTGTGGCTGCTGTCGATCCCGTTCCGCATTGTCGGCGCGTTGATGGACGCATTGCTGGCGCTGGTTCGCGCGGTGCTGTTTCTTCCCGCGCGCCTGCTCGGCGGTGACGCACGCTGACGTTGCGGCACCAACGCGCGAATCGAAAGCCTGTGGCATCATCCACGCTTGAACTGACACCGCCAAGGACAGCACGATGAACTGGAAGACGGCACTGGTGATGGGGCTGGCGGTATCGGGTCCGCAGGTGGCATCTGCGGCAAACGGCGATCCTGGCGAACCCGCGTTTCGCGCCCTGTTCAAGCAACTGGTCGAGATCAACACCACGCGTTCGGTGGGCAGTTGCACCGCTGCGGCGAGCGCGATGCGCGAACGGCTGCTGGCAGCCGGGCTGCCTGCGGCCGACATGCAGATTCTCGCGCCGGCAGATCGCCCGCAGGACGGCGCCCTGATCGCGCTGTTGCGCGGCCGCGATGCCAGCCTCAAACCGCTGCTGCTGCTCGCCCATATCGATGTGGTGGAAGCCAAACGCGCCGACTGGAAGCGCGATCCGTTCACCCTGGTGGAAGAAAATGGCTGGTTCTATGCGCGCGGGGTCAGCGATGACAAGGCGATGGCGGCGGTGTTCACCGACAACCTGGTGCGCTATCGCAGCGAGGGCTATGTGCCGCGCCGCAGCATCAAGCTGGCGCTGACCTGTGGCGAGGAAACGGCCGAAATATTCAACAGCGTCGACTGGTTGATCCGCACCCATCCACAGGCACTCGACGCCGCATTCGCATTGAACGAAGGCGCCGGTGGCGAACTCGATGCCCATGGCAAACCGGTGGCGCTGCAGGTTCAGGCCGGTGAGAAGGTCTATCAGGATTTCTCGCTGTCGCTGAGCGACGATGGCGGCCACAGTTCGCGCCCGAAGAAGGTTAACCCGATTACCCGATTGAGCGCTGCGCTGGTCCGGATTGGCGCGCACCAGTTCCCGATTGCCGTCAACGACGCGGCCCGTGGCTATTTCACCGCGCAAGCAACGCAAGTTGCACCCGCGGTCGCCGCCGACATGCGTGCGTTGCTCGCCGACCCGGCCGACGAAGCCGCAGCACTGCGCCTGTGGGACATCAACCCGAGCTGGAACGGCATGCTGCGCACCACCTGCGTGGCGACCATGATCACTGGCGGCCATGCGCCAAACGCGCTGCCGCAACAGGTATCCGCCAACGTCAATTGCCGCATCCTGCCCGGCGTACCGGTAGCGGCGGTGCAGGCGAGGCTGGCCGAAGTGCTGGCCGATCCGGCAATCGCCCTGACCCCGGTCGGCGAGATCGGCACCGCGAGCACGCCGCCGGCCTTGACCGCCGCCATCCTCGATCCGATTCGCGCTGTCGCCGCCGAGATATGGCCGGGCGTGGCAATCGTGCCGACCATGACCACCGGCGCCACCGATGGCCGCTATCTCAATACCGCCGGCATCCCCACCTACGGCGTATCGGGCATGTTCCATGATGCCGAAGGCAGCCATGCGCACGGGCTGGATGAGCGCATCCGGGTCCGCTCACTGCTCGATGGCCGGCGTTTTCTGTACGCGCTGGTCAAGCGATACGCCGACGCGGAATAGGCGCGGACCGAAACCCTCTCGCGTCGCTGCCCACGCCGCCTCATAACGCGCTTTCTCCGCCTTGGCCGCAGCCTTGATCCGCATAAAAATCACCCCACGCAAACAGCACGGGGAGAAGGCAGCGGGGTCGGCGTCGGGGGCGCGGTTCAGCGGGTACCGTGCGGCTTGCAGGTCGCCCTGGATCATCTGCACCCGCGCCAGTTGCGATTGTGCCTCGCTGTCCGCGGGCACCAACGTCGCGCCACGTAATGTCGGCTCCGCTATGCTTGAGCCGACCTACGAAAAGCGCCATTGGACTCTGTGCCGTGCCTTGAAACCAGTCGCAATAGCGAACCACTGCTTACTTCTGCCGCCGCGGCGCGCGCGCCACCAACCACAAATCGACGCGGGCGACGCCGGCCTGGCGCAGCACGCGCGCGCATTCGCTGACGGTGGCGCCGGTGGTCATCACATCGTCGATCAGGGCGACGTGCTCGGGTAGCGGCGCATCGGCGTTGATCGCAAACGCGCCGCGCACGTTGCGCCGGCGGGCGGCGGCATCAAGTTCGGATTGCGGCGGGGTGGCGCGGATGCGGTGCAGCAGATCGGCGCGCAGCGGCAACGCGAGTGCGCGGCTGAGTGGGCGCGCCAGTTCCAGTGCCTGGTTGTAACCGCGCTGGCGCAG
>PFJA01000016.1 GCA_002782905.1 Lysobacterales bacterium CG_4_10_14_3_um_filter_64_11 | reverse complement strand
GGCCTGCAGGGTGCTGGCAAAACCACCACGGTTGGCAAGCTCGCCAAGTATCTCAAGGAGCGGCGCAAGAAAAAGGTGATGGTGGTTTCGGCCGACGTATATCGTCCGGCGGCAATCGAACAACTGAAAGTCCTCGCCGCCCAGGTCGATGTGCTGTTTTTCCCGTCCAGCGCCGAGCAGTCACCGGAAGCCATCGTGCGCGCTGCCATTGCCGATGCGCGCAAAAGTTTCGTCGACGTGCTGCTGGTCGATACCGCCGGCCGGCTCGCCATCGACGCGCAGATGATGGCCGAAATCAAGACCCTGCACGCTGCCGTCAACCCGGTCGAAACGCTGTTTGTGGTCGATGCGATGACCGGCCAGGATGCCGCTACCACCGCCAAGGCGTTCGCCGAAGCGTTGCCGCTGACCGGCGTGGTGCTGACCAAGACCGATGGCGATGCGCGCGGTGGTGCTGCGCTGTCGGTGCGTTACGTCACTGGCCGGCCGATCAAGTTCATCGGTACCGGTGAAAAGCCCGATGGCCTCGACGTGTTTCATCCCGATCGCGTTGCCAGCCGCATCCTCGACATGGGCGACGTGCTGTCGCTGGTCGAGCAGGTTGAGCAGCAGGTCGATCACGACAAGGCCGCCAAGTTTGCCGAAAAACTGGCCAAGGGCAAGAAATTCGACCTCAACGACATGCGTGAGCAGTTGCAGCAGATGCAGAGCATGGGTGGCATCGGTGCGTTGATGGAAAAACTGCCGGGCATGGGCCAGGTTTCCGAACAGGTCAAGGGCCAGGTCAGCGGCAAGGAAGTGCCGCGCCTGATGGCCATCATCGGTTCGATGACCGCCAAGGAGCGCCGCCATCCGGCGCTGCTCAATGGCTCGCGCCGCGCCCGTATTGCGCGCGGCTCAGGTACCACGCCGGCCGATGTCAACCGTCTGCTCAAGCAGTTCCAGCAGATGGAAAAGATGATGAGCAAGCTGTCCAAGGGTGGCATGAAAGGCTTGATGCGCGGTATGCAGGGCATGATGGGTGGCCGCGGCCCGGGCGGCTTTCCCATGCAATAGGCCCGCTCTGGCGGCTGCGAATTGGCGCGGTTTTCGTGCGGTTTTCGTTGACGCGGTGCTGGGTGGGCCGTAAACTTGTCGGCTCTGCGTGGCTGCCTGTTCGGCACGCAGAGGGATTCGGCGGGGTATAGCTCAGTCTGGTAGAGCGCCAGCTTTGGGAGCTGGATGTCGTGGGTTCGAATCCCTCTGCCCCGACCAGTATTTGGCATGATGGCTGTTTTGGTGCGTGTTGCGATGGGTGCTGTTGATCTGGTGACAAGCCGGTTGCGTCGGTATAGTTGCCCGGTTGCGCCCGTAGCTCAACCGGATAGAGCATCGGCCTTCTAAGCCGAGGGTTGCAGGTTCGATTCCTGTCGGGCGCACCATTTAGTGGAACAGGTTTGCGGTGGAACAGGTTTGCGGTGGAACAGGTTTGCGGTGGAACAGGTTTGCGGTGCGCCTGCGAAACGCTTTCGGGCGCGACCCACCCGGGCGCTGGTGCGGCAGGTTGCAGATCAACAATGGTGGATGTAGCTCAGTTGGTTAGAGCATCGGATTGTGATTCCGAGGGTCGCGGGTTCGAGTCCCGTCTTCCACCCCAGATGTCAGATGCGGCATAATAGCCGCATCCGCTGCCCTTGAGGCAGGAAAAGTACGCGGGCCGTTAGCTCAGTTGGTAGAGCAGTTGACTCTTAATCAATAGGTCGAAGGTTCGAATCCTTCACGGCCCACCAACTTTTCCTGTGATGTGATCGCGCGGCATTGCGAAAGTGGCGGAACTGGTAGACGCGCTGGATTTAGGTTCCAGTGGGGCAACCCGTGAGAGTTCGAGTCTCTTCTTTCGCACCACCGTTGTGCGGATAGGTCGGGAGACTGGCCTCCGCGGGTTTTTTGTGTCCGCCATTGTGGCGGAATGGCAGGAGTGACCATGGACGTATCGATTGAAACCCTTTCTCCCCTGGAGCGTCGCCTGACGGTCAGCGTCCCAGCCGACCGGCTGGAAGGCGAGGTGCGTGAGCGCCTGCGTGAGTTGTCGCGTTCGGTGCAGATGAAGGGCTTTCGTCGCGGCAAAGTGCCAGCCAAGGTGGTTGAGCAGCGCTTTGGTGCGCAAGTGCGCAACGAAGCCTTGGGCGAGGTGGTGCGCAACAGCTTCAACGAGGCCGTCGAGCAGGAGAAACTGCGTCCGGCATCGGCACCGAACATTGAAACCAGGGGCGCTGCCGAGAACGGTGAGCTGCGTTACACCGCCACGTTCGAGGTGATCCCGGATTTTGGCACGATCGATGTGTCGGCGCTGGCGGTGAATCGCACGGTGGCGTCCGTCGATGATGGTGATATCGACCAGATGATCGAAACCCTGCGTACGCAGCGGCGCACCTTCGAGCCGGTTGAGCGCGGTGCGCAGGCCGATGACATGGTGATGGTGGAAACATTCGCCGTTGCCGGCGATCTGCGCGTGCCCGCCGAGAGCAGCGAAGTCGGTGGCACCTTGCTGGGTTCGGGCATGATGCACGCGGGCATTGAAGCCGCGCTGGTCGGCATGAGCGTCGGTGAAGAAAAGACCGTGGCGGTATCGTTTGCAGCCGATTGGCGGGTACCGGAACTGGCCGGCAAGGACGCGATGGTTACCGTCAAGGTGACCCGTGTTGCGGTGCCGACGCTGCCGCCCCTGGACAAGGCATTCATCGAAAGCTTCGGTGTGCGTGGTGGCGATCTGGAAATCTTCCGGGCCGAGGTGCGCAGCAATCTGGAGCGTGAGCTGAAGGGCGCGTTGATGGCGCGCCTGCGCGCCGAGGTGATCGACAAACTGGTCGCCGGTTACAGCAGCGTGGAAATGCCGGCGCGCCTGATCGATGCCGAGGCCCGTTCGCTGGCGACCCAGGCCGAACAGCAGGCGGCGGAGCAGGGCCGCAAGGGCGTCAGCGTTGCGCCCGAGACCATGAAGGCCGCGGCGCAGCGTCGCGTTGCCGCTGGCCTGTTGTTGTCGGAGATCGCACGGCAAGAACGCATGGTGCTCGACAGCAAGCGACTGAACGAAACCATGGGCTTGATCGCCTCCACCTACGAAGACCCGCAGCAGGTGCTGGAGCTGTACCGTAGCGACGAAAAGCTGATGGCGGGCTTGCGGACCCGGGTGATGGAGGATCAAGTGGTGGAATGGATCGCCGACCACGCCACGGTAACCGAACTGCCTTCCTGTTTCAGCGATGTGATGCGCGGCGGTCAGTAATACGCTTAAGCGGGAACGATTTTCGAGCCAACGATCATGGCGAATCGCCACCCCGAATGATGAAACGACCATTCGCCATGACCGCCCCACCCCTCCCCCGCAAGCGGGGGAGGGTGACAAAGAAACGCTTCGCGTTGTTTTACGCCAAGGAGTAGCAGATGAACCCGATCAAGGGCCTCAACCTGATCCCGATGGTGGTCGAGCAGACCAGCCGCGGCGAGCGTTCATACGACATCTACTCACGCTTGCTCAAAGAGCGCGTCATTTTTCTGGTCGGTCCGATCGACGACTACGTGGCCAATGTGGTGATCGCGCAGTTGTTGTTCCTTGAGGCCGACAACCCCGAAAAGGACATCAGCCTGTACGTGAACTCACCGGGTGGTGTGGTCACCTCCGGCATGGCGATCTACGACACCATGCAGTTCATCAAGCCCGATGTCAGCACCATCTGCGTCGGGCAGGCGGCCAGCATGGGTTCGCTGTTGCTCGCTGCCGGTGCTGCCGGCAAGCGCTATGCGCTGCCGCATACCCGGGTAATGATCCACCAGCCGCTGGGCGGTTTTCAGGGCCAGGCCAGCGATATCGAGATTCATACCCGCGAAATCCTGAACTTGCGCGACCGCCTGAATGCGGTGTTGGCGAAACATACCGGCCAGCCGATCGAGACCATCGCCCGCGACACCGACCGCGACAACTTCATGGACGCCAATGCCGCCAAGGCCTATGGGCTGATCGATGAAGTGCTCGAACGGCGCCCCGAAGACAGCATCCGCGCCGGATAAGCCTGGCGCCGGGTATTTGCGCGCAGGTGCCCGCTGGCGGCACTGGGTGCCTGTGCTATGCTTTCGTACCAGTCCAATCCCAGCCGGTGTAGCGTTTCGCCATTATCGGCACATTCAGCGGTCGTCTGGCTGGCCCGATGCACGGCGTGCGAGCGCTGGCAGGGTTGCTCCCTGGTGAGCGAGCGCAACACCGCAGCTGGCCAGCCAGAATGCCGCCCACAGGGGGCGTGCCGCAAGCGCGATGCCGGTGTTGCTGCGCTTGCCAAGGGCTTGCCATTGCCTGCACGCAGTGCCTTGGCCTGGCGCTTGCGGCACCGCTCTGAAAGTACCGATAATGGCAAAGCACTACATTGGGGCCACGTAGCATGACCGAAGAACGCCAGGGGCGATCCAGCGACAGCAGCAAAGTCCTCTACTGCTCGTTTTGTGGCAAAAGCCAGCACGAGGTGCGCAAGCTGATCGCGGGGCCGAGCGTATTCATCTGCGATGAATGCGTCGAGCTTTGCAACGACATCATCCGCGAAGAGCTGGAAGAAAAAGCGCAGGCCGCACGCAGCCACCTGCCCAAGCCACGCGAGATCATGGCGGTGCTCGATCAATATGTAATTGGCCAGCAGCGCGCCAAGAAGTCGCTTTCGGTAGCGGTATACAACCACTACAAGCGGATCGAAAGCCGGCAGAAGAACGATGACGTCGAGCTGGCCAAGTCGAACATTCTGATGATCGGGCCGACCGGCTCGGGCAAGACGCTGCTGGCGGAAACGCTGGCGCGCATGCTCAACGTGCCGTTCACCATCGCCGATGCCACTACCCTCACCGAGGCGGGTTACGTTGGCGAGGATGTCGAGAACATCATCCAGAAGCTGCTGCAAAAGTGCGACTACGATGTTGAAAAAGCGCAGATGGGCATCGTCTACATCGACGAAATCGACAAGATTTCGCGCAAGAGCGAAAACCCGTCGATCACCCGCGATGTCTCCGGTGAGGGCGTGCAACAGGCGTTGCTCAAACTGATCGAAGGCACCATCGCCTCGGTGCCGCCGCAGGGTGGCCGCAAGCACCCGCAGCAGGAGTTCCTGCAGGTCGACACACGCAATATCCTGTTCATTTGTGGCGGTGCATTTTCGGGCCTGGAGAAAGTCATCCAGCAGCGCAGTTCCGATGCCGTCGGCATCGGTTTCAGCGCTTCGGTCAAAAGCAAGAAGACCAAGTCCGATCTGGGCGAAGTGTTCGCCAATGTCGAGCCCGAAGATCTTGTCAAGTTCGGGTTGATCCCGGAGTTCGTGGGGCGCCTGCCGGTGATTGCGACCCTTGAAGAGCTCGATGAAGGCGCGCTCATCAAAATACTCACCGAGCCCAAGAACGCGCTGACCAAGCAGTTCCGCAAGTTGTTCGAGATGGAAGGGGTCGAATTGGAAGTGCGCCCCGACGCACTGGCCGCGATTGCCGCCAAGGCGCTCAAGCGCAAGACCGGCGCCCGTGGCCTGCGCACCATCATCGAGGCGGTGTTGATGGAAACGATGTTTGAGCTGCCCTCGCTGGAAAATGTCTCGAAGGTGGTCATCGATGAATCGGTGATCAACAACAAGGCGGAGCCGTACCTGATCTATCGCGGCACGCCGGTACAGGCCAAGGCTGCGGCCGAGTAAGGCTTGCGGTGCCGCGCCGTAACACACTGAATGCCAACTTGTTAATAGCGACTTCTTGAGTTTTTTTCAGTTGTCGCTTGCATCCATCGCCAGCAAACCCCATTAACTGAAAGCAGCCGGTCGCGGCGCGCATGCCGCGCCGTTGCCAGTGCAGTGCTTCGCGCTTGGCCGCCCACAAGGAGCGTGCCGCAAGCGCCATGCTGGTGTTGCTGCGCTTGCCAATGGTTTGCCATTGCCAGCGCGCAGCGCCTTGGCGTGATGCTTGCGGCACGGCTCTGAATGTACCGCCAAGTACGAAGCACTACACTAGCAGCCTGTCCCCGCACAGGCGCCGTTTCGCCATAATGTCGGTTACCGGCGTCGATTCGCGTCGTCTGGAGAGGTTCCCATGAGCAATTCTACTGAAACTCTCAATTTCCCTGTCCTGCCATTGCGCGACGTGGTGGTGTATCCGCACATGGTCATCCCGCTGTTTGTCGGGCGCGACAAATCGGTGCGTGCATTGGAGCGCGCGATGGATGGCGATCGCCGCATCGTGCTGTTCGCGCAGAACAGCCCGGATATCGACGAGCCCGAGGCCAAGGATCTGTTTCCGATCGGCACGCTGGCGCAGGTATTGCAGTTGCTCAAGCTGCCCGACGGCACCATCAAGGTGCTGGTCGAAGGCGTGTCGCGGGTCGAATCGGTGCATTTTGAAACGTCCGACGCGGGCCTGTCGTGCACGGTGAAGGAGCTCCAATCCACGGTCGAGCGCAATGAGCGCGAGATCGAGGTCACCGTGCGCTCGCTGATGTCGTTGTTCGAGCAGTACATCAAGATGAATCGCAAGCTGCCGCCCGAGTTGCTGGCCACCCTTACCGGCATCGATGACCCGAGCCGGCTGGCCGACACCGTGGCTGCGCATCTGAGTGTGCGCCTGGTCGACAAACAGCGCCTGCTGGAAACCCTGGAAGTGGGCGCGCGGCTGGAACTGCTGATCGGTTACGTCGATGGCGAAATCGATGTGCAACAGCTTGAGAAGCGCATTCGCGGCCGGGTCAAGTCGCAGATGGAAAAGAGCCAGCGCGAGTATTACCTCAACGAGCAGATGAAAGCGATCCAGAAGGAACTGGGCGATGATGAAGGCGGCAACGAGCTCGACGAGTTGGCACGCAAGGTGGCTCAGTCCGGTATGCCAAAGCCGGTCGCCGGCAAGGCCAAGGCGGAATTGAACAAGCTGCGGCAAATGTCGCCGATGTCGGCGGAAGCAGCGGTGGTGCGCAATTACATCGATTGGCTGCTGGGTGTGCCATGGAAGAAGCGGACCAAGGTGCGGCGCGATCTGAAAGCGGCGCAGGCCGTGCTTGATGCCGATCATTACGGGCTGGAGAAGGTCAAGGAGCGCATCCTGGAGTACCTTGCCGTGCAGCAGCGGGTGAAGCAGATGAAAGGCCCGATCCTGTGCCTGGTCGGGCCGCCCGGCGTGGGCAAGACCTCGCTCGGGCAGTCCATCGCCAAGGCAACCAATCGCAAGTTCGTGCGCATGAGCCTCGGCGGTGTGCGCGACGAGGCCGAGATTCGCGGTCATCGGCGCACCTACATCGGTTCGATGCCGGGCCGGATTGTGCAGAACCTGAGCAAGGTGGGCTCGCGCAACGCGCTGTTCATGCTCGATGAGATCGACAAGATGAGCATGGATTTTCGCGGTGACCCGTCCTCGGCGTTGCTCGAAGTGCTCGACCCGGAACAGAACCACACCTTCAACGATCATTACCTTGAAGTCGATCTGGATCTGTCGGAGGTGATGTTCGTGGCGACCGCTAACTCGCTGAACATTCCCAGCCCGTTGCTGGACCGCATGGAGGTCATTCGCATCCCGGGTTATACCGAAGACGAAAAGCTCAACATTGCGCAACAGTACCTGATGCCCAAGCAACTCAAGGGCAATGGATTGGCAATTGATGAGCTCAAGATCAGCGATGCCGCGCTGCGCGACATCGTGCGTTATTACACGCGCGAGTCGGGTGTGCGCAACCTGGAACGGGAAATCTCCAAGATCTGCCGCAAAGTAGTCACCGAAGTGGCACTCGCCGGCGCTCAGGAGAGCAAGCGCAAGCGCAGCAACGGCGTGCAGATTACACCGCGTAACTTGGGCCACTACCTCGGCGTTCGGCGTGTCGATTTTGGCCGCGCCGAGCAGGCCAATGAGGTCGGTCTGGTGACGGGGTTGGCGTGGACCGAGGCGGGTGGCGACCTGCTGCAGATCGAGGCGGCGCTGCTGCCGGGCAAGGGTTTGTTGACGCTTACCGGCCAGCTCGGCGATGTCATGCAGGAATCGGCCAAGGCCGCCTTGTCGGTGGTGCGCGCGCGCGCCGAGCGGCTCGGTCTGGACCCGGATTTTCACCAGAAGCACGACATCCACATCCATGTGCCCGAGGGCGCAACACCGAAGGATGGCCCGAGTGCCGGTGTCGCCATGGTGACTGCGCTGGTTTCGGTTTTGTCGCGAGTGCCGATTCGTTCGGACGTGGCGATGACCGGCGAGATCACTCTGCGCGGTCGCGTGTTGCCGATCGGTGGACTCAAGGAAAAGTTGCTTGCCGCGCTGCGCGGCGGCATTCTCAAAGTGCTGATCCCGGAGGAGAACAGCAAGGATCTGGCGGATATCCCCAAGAATGTCACCGCCGGCCTTGATATCGTGCCGGTGCGCTGGATCGATGAAGTGCTGGACATCGCGCTCGAGCGTCCGCTGGCGCCGGCGAACACGAAATCGGCATCGGTAGCGATCGGCGATGCGGTCGAGAGCAAGGCGGATACTGATCCGCCAACGGTTCGTGCGCACTGAGATCGATTTGCGGCACTGCCGGGCACGTAAACCGCTGCTGGATGCGGCCAATTGCGTGGATCGCGGCAAAACGCGCTGAAAACCGCATGAATAAAGGCCTGCGCTGTTGCGCGACAGGCTTGGCGCTGGTATAAATCGCGGCAGTCGTGATGCGTTGCAAGGCAACAGGCATGCATCACGCGAAGGTCGATCGGGGAGTTTGTCGAAGGGGCGTCGCGGCACCAACCTGGTTGCAAACAACTGTGCAAGAACTCGTTCAGGGAGTCTCAACTAATGAACAAAGCAGAACTCATTGAAGCCATCGCTGAAACTGCCGAAATGACCAAGGCGGATGCTGCGCGTGCGCTGGATGCGGCCATCGAAGTCATCAAGAAGAACCTCAAGAAAGGCAACACCATCACCCTCGTGGGCTTTGGTACCTTTGAAGTGCGCAAGCGTGGCGCCCGCACCGGCCGCAACCCGCGCACCGGCGAGACGATCAAGATCAAGGCTTCGAAGGTTCCGGCGTTCAAGGCTGGTAAAGCGCTCAAGGATGCCGTAAACTGATCGCTTGCCAGCAGGGGTGCTTAGCTCAGCGGTAGAGCGTCGCCCTTACAAGGCGAGGGTCGGGGGTTCGAAACCCTCAGCACCCACCATGTAAAGTCAAAAAAAACGCGGAGTGGTAGTTCAGTCGGTTAGAATACCGGCCTGTCACGCCGGGGGTCGCGGGTTCGAGTCCCGTCCACTCCGCCATGTTTCCGAGGGCGCCGCAAGGCGCCTTCGTTTTTTGTGGCAAGCGGTTCTGCCACGGCCACGATATCCATCCCAAATCGCTTACGGGTTCAGACCATGCTTCAGAAATTGCGCGACAAAACCACCGGTTGGCTGGCTGGCATCATCGTCGGGATACTGATCATCCCGTTCGCTTTTTTCGGGATCAACGATTATTTCTCGGCGCGCACCGAGGTCTGGGTCGGCAAGGTCGGTGAGCGCGAGATATCACAACAGGCATTTCGTGAACGCGTCGAGCAAGAGCGCGCCGCGCAACGCCGCCAGCAGGGCGATTCGTTCGATTCGCGCCAGTTCGAAAACGCGTTGGTCAAACGCCAGATTCTCGATCGCATGATCGACGAGGAGCTGTTGCTCGCTGCCGCCGAGCGCGATGGCATCGTCGCTGCCGATGCGTTGGTGCGGCGCGAAATCACCCGCATCCCGGCATTCCAGGTGGATGGTACATTCGACCCCGATCAATACCGCCTGGCGTTGAGCATGCAGGGCCTGTCGGCGCCGGGTTTCGATGCCCTGGTCCGTCGCGACCTTGCGGTTGGCGCCGTTCCGCAGCAGATCGCATCAACCGCGCTAGTGTCAGCGAAGGAAGTTGAATCCTTGCTGCAGTTGGGCAACCAGACCCGCGATTTGAAACTGCTCGATGTGCTGCCGCCCGCCGATGACAGTGCGCCGAGCGAAGACGAATTGCTGGCTTGGTATGAAGTCAACAAAAGCGCGTTCATGACTGACGAAAAAGTATCTTTCGAGTACGTCGAGCTCAGGGGTTCCGACCTGGAAGTCGACAGCGTGATCGACGACGCGTCGTTGCATGCGCGCTATGAAGAGCAGCAAGCGCGGTTCGTGGAACCTGAGGAGCGACTGGTGTCGCATATCCTCATTGCCGTGGCCAACGACGCCGACCCGGCCGCCGTTGCCGATGCGAGTGCCCGCGCCGACGCACTGGCGCTCAAGGCGCGTGCTGAGGGGGTGGATTTTGCCGCGCTGGCGAGCGAGTCGTCTGACGATATTGGCTCCAAGTCAGCCGGTGGCGATCTGGGCTGGATGCAAAAGGGCGGCGCATTCCCGGCATTCGATGAGGCACTGTTCGCGTTGGCGGCTGGCGAGGTCAGTGCGCCGGTGCGTGGCGACGATGGCTTCCACATCATCACGGTGCGCGAGATAAAGGCGGGCAGTGAGAAGCCGTTTGCCGAGGTGCGCGACGAGTTGTTGGTCGAGGCTCGGCAGACCGAACGTGAGCGTCGCTTTTCCGAGGCATCCGGGCGCTTGATGGATTCTGTCATCCGCGATCCCAATTCGCTCAGCGCCGCCGCTGCCGAGTTGGGGCTGACGGTGTCGCGCGCAGGCCCGATGACGCGCGCTGGCGGCGAAGGGCTGGCCGGCAACCCGGCCATCATTCGCGCCGCATTTTCGCCGGACCTGGTTGCCGGCGCCGCCAGCGATCCGATCGAACTGGGCGCCGAGCACATTGCGGTGATTCGTGTCACCGAACACATTGCTGCCGAGCCCAGGCCCTTTGTCGACGTGCGTGCAGACGCCGATGGTGCGGTGCGCTTGCAGCGCGCGCAGGAGGCCGGCGAGGCCAAGGCCGCGGCATTGCTCGAGCGTGCCCGCAAGGGTGAAACCTTCGAACAACTGGCGAGCGACGCCGGTGGCAATGTCAGCACGGCGGAAAAGGTCTCGCGCAATGCCGGCTCGCCGGCTCCCTCGATTGTTGCGCAGGCATTCACCCTGCCGCATCCGGCCGAGGATGCGCCGAGCCTTGGCATGGCGGAGTTGGGTGGTGGCCGGTTTGCGCTGGTGCAGGTGTTGGCGGTTACCGATGGTGCCGTCGCGGACTTGCCGCAGGCTCAGCTTGACATGCTGCGTCAGCAAATCGCCAGCGCGCGTGGCGAAGTGGAGACCCGCGCCTTTATCAGCGCGCTACGCAAGCAGTTTCCGGTGCAGGTGGCGGAAGATCGCATGTAAGCGAGCGCTGATGACGCGTTCGCCGGGTTCGCGCTGACGGCAACCGTTCAGCGCACCACGCCCGCAGCGCGCAGCGCTTTTGCATCGAGGCCCAGCTCTGCCAGCACCGCATCGGTATGCTCGCCGAGCTTCGGCGGTGGCCGCTGATAACGCACCGGTGTCGCCGACAAGTTCAGTGGGCTGCCGACCAACGGGATATCGTCGATCGCAATGCGCATGCCGCGATCATGCGCCACCGGATGTTCCAGAGCCTGCTTGACGCTGTTTACCCGCGCCGCAGGTACCCCAGCCTTGGCCATCGCATCCAGCCAGTGTTGTACTGGCTTTTCGCTGAACAAATCGGCCAACGCTGAGCACACCGCCGTACGGTTACGCACCCGCGCCGCGTTGTCGCAAAATCTGGCGTCGGTCAGCCATTGCGGTTGCAGCAACACTGCGCACACCTGCTGCCACAACTTGTCGCTGGCCACGGCCAGCACAAAGTCGCCATCGCTGGCATGGAAGCTCTGGTACGGCACGATGCTGGCGTGCGCGTTGCCATAGCGGTGTGCGTCCTCGCCGGTAAAGCACACACTGCTGGCCACGTTCGCCAGCGCTTGCAACTGGGTGTCGAACAACGACACATCGATGCGCTGGCCCACACCGCTGTGCGCGCGTGCGCGCAGCGCCGCCAGAATGGCGATCACCGCATTCTGCCCGGTCAACACATCGACCAGCGCCACCCCGACCTTGCTCGGTTCGCCATCGACCGCGCCGGTGATCGCCATCAGCCCCGCTTCGGCCTGAACCACAAAATCATAGCCGGGCCATTGCGCGCCAATGCCAGTGCGGCCATAACCAGAAATCGAGCAGTAGATCAGGCGTGGATTGATCGCCGCCAGTTGGTCATGGCCCACGCCGAACGTTTCGGCCGTGCCGGTGCGGTAGTTCTCGATCACGACATCCGCGTGTGCCGCCAATGCGGCGATGACGGCCGCAGCACCCTCGGCGCGCAGATCGATTGACAGCGATCGCTTGTTGCGATTGCAGCAGGCGAAGTAGGCGGACATGCCGTCGCGGAACGGTGGACCAAGGGCGCGGGTGTCGTCGCCGTTGAACGGTTCGAGCTTGATCACATCGGCGCCCAGATCCGCCAGTGTCATTCCACACCAGGGGCCAGCGAGGACCCGCGAAAGTTCGAGAACGGTGATGCCGTGCAGGGAGGGAATCATGGTGGTGACAGGCTCGCAAGGGATGAATCAGCCACAGCACCGCGCGGCATCGAAGCAGAACGCCTGCGTCGTGCGCGACCGCTGAATGTGCGCTACATGGTACGGGTAATCGCTGGCGTTTAGGGGAACTCTGATCAACCCAGCGCTTCCGCAAAGGTGGCGTGTGCACGGATCGCGCACGCAGGTGCTTGATCCAGCGCAGGCGCGTACGGCGATGCCGGACTCGGCGAGTCTGCAAAGTCCAGGATCGACGTATTCAGCCCATTGTTGGCATCACGCAGCGTAATGCATGGCCTTTTCTGCCCGCGTGCGGGCGAGCGCGGCGCTGTTGGCGCATGCCGCGGCAGCCAGCCAGCCAGGCATGATGGCGGCCACTGCTGCATCATGATCAGGCAACGAGGGGCTTCGCTTGGGTCGCGCCGCCGCTCGCTGTGTGCGCGAGCGCGTCGCGGTTTCGCGGTGCAATCGGTATCGGCACGATCGGCATCCGGCGCCTACTCACGAAGTGCAGCCGGCTTGATCTGGCTCAGGGCCGCGCCCGCTGGTGCGCTGGACAATGCTGCCATCCGGCCGATCCTGGCCCAGTCTGGAGTGTGTGATGACCCGTAAACGTGTGCGCTGCGTGCTGCCCATTGCCATCGCCAGTGTCTTGGCAGTGCATCCAGTGCTGGCGCAAAGCCCGTCGTCCGGGCCGACCCTGGATCTGCGCTATCGTTTCGAAAACGTGGACGACGATGCCTTTGCGCGCGATGCCAATGCGCATACCTTGCGTGCGCGTTTCGGTTATCGCTGGGTGGCCTCGCCGCGCTGGACGGTGTTTGCCGAGGGCGAGTACGTGGAAGGACTGTTCAACGCGAATTACAACAGCACCACCAATGGCAACACCGCGTTCCCGGTGGTGGCTGACCCCGATGCCACCGAACTCAATCAGGCGTTCGTGAGTTACGCCGAGTCCGGGTTCAAGGCCACACTGGGCCGGCAGCGGTTGGTCTTCGACAACCACCGTTTTATCGGCAATGTTGGCTGGCGCCAGAACGAGCAGACCTTCGATGCGCTCGATCTGACCTACAAGCTTGCCGCTACCGGGCCCAGCTTGCGTTATGCCTATCTGGATCGTGCCCAGCGGATCTTTGGCGACGCCAGCGCGCAGGGCGAGTGGAACCTCGACAGCCATGCCTTCAGCATCAACCAGACGCTGCCGCTGGGCAGCATCACCGGCTATGCCTACCTGATCGACAATCAGGATGTCGCGACCGGTTCGCTGGCGACTTACGGCCTGCGCTGGAGCGGCAGCCAGGTGCTGTCATCAGCGTGGAAACTGGGCTGGACACTGGAGGCGGCACAGCAGAAGGATTATGCCAACAACCCGCTACCGGTGAGCGCCGACTACCGCTTCATCGAGCCGACCCTCGGCTACGGCGAGTTCACCGCGAAAGTCGGTTATGAGCGGCTCGAAGGCAATGGCGTGAGCGCGTTCCAGACACCGCTGGCCACCCTGCATGCGTTCAATGGCTGGGCCGATCGCTTTGTGAGCACGCCGGGCAATGGCCTTGAAGATGTCTACGTCGGGGTTGGCGGCAAGCACGGGTCATGGAACTGGCAGGCATTGTGGCATGACTTTTCGGCCGATCGCGGCAGTGCCGATTACGGCACCGAGTTCGATGCTCAGCTCGGTTATGCCTTCACCCCGGCGATCAACACTCTGATCAAGCTGGCCGACTACCGCAGCGATGGCTTTTCCAGCGATGAGACCAAGCTCTGGCTGAGCCTGGAATACCGCTACTGAACCGGCGCATCGTTATTCCAGTTCGCGGTGATGGCAGGCGGCGCCGGGGTGGCCGTGCTGGCGGTAGTGTTCGGCCAGACTTTCGGCCAGAAACACCGAGCGATGCCGGCCACCGGTGCAGCCCACCGCGACGGTGAGATAGCTGCGCGTGCTGCCGCGGCTGAACGCCGGCAGCCAGTGGTCGATGAAGGCAATCACCTGGCTGCGGTAGCTTGCCACTTCGGGCTGTGCCGCCAGGTGCTCGCGCACCTCGCGGTCGCGTCCGGACAACGGCCGCAGACGGGTATCCCAGTGCGGGTTGGGCAGGCAGCGGGTATCGAACACGAAATCGGCATCGTTGGGGATGCCGTGGCGATAGGCAAACGATTCGAACATCAGGTTCAGGCCTTCGCGATCGGCCAGGTCGAGTTCGCTGATCACCTGCCGTCGCAATTGGTGCACGTTGAGTTGCGAGGTGTCGATCACGGCATCGGCGATGGTGCGCAGTGGGGCAAGCTGGGTGCGCTCGCGCTCGATCGCCTCGCCCAGCGGGCAGCCGTCGGCGCTGAGCGGGTGACGACGCCGGGTTTCGGCATAACGGCGCACCAGCACGTCGCTCTGGGCTTCGAAGAACACCAAGCGGTAGTCGAAACCCAGTGCTGCGACCTGTGCCAGCCAGTGCGGCAACTGCGCCAGGTCATCGGCGTTGCGGATGTCGATGCTGACCGCAAGCCCGCCCATCCATTGCTCGGGCCGCGCCTTGCCCTTGACCAACGCCGGCAGCAATTGCGCGGGCAGGTTGTCGACGCAGTAGTGGCCAAGGTCTTCCAGTGTGCGCAGGGCCACGCTTTTGCCGGAGCCGGACAGGCCGCTGACCACAATCAGACGTGGACGGGTGGCAGACATGGCTATTGCCCTTGCTTGAGGTGCCGGGTATGGCGGGCGATGAAGGCGTGTGCCGGATCGATGCCCTTGGCGCGCAGGATGTGCAGGCGGGCGGCGGCTTCCAGCAGCACTGCCAGGTTGCGCCCTGGGGCAACCGGCAGGGTGATGGTGGGTACGTCCATGTCGAGCACACGACGGCTGCCGGTATCGCCCAGCAGCCGCGACATGCCGGCATCCGGTGGCTCGCCGGTGTTGCCGCTCAGATGCACGATCAGGCGCAGGTATTTGTTGCGCTTGACTGCGGTGTGGCCGAACATTTCGCGGATATTGAGGATCCCGAGGCCACGCACCTCGATCAGGTCGCGCAGCATTTCCGGGCAGGTGCCGTCGAGTACGTCGGGGGTTATCTGGGTGAACTCGGGCGCATCGTCGGCGACCAGGCGATGGCCGCGGGTGATCAGTTCCAGCGCCAGCTCGCTTTTGCCCGCACCGCTTTCGCCAGTGATCAGCACGCCGATGGAGTAGACCTCCATGAACACGCCGTGCAGCGTGACCCGTGGCGCCAGCGCACCCGCCAGATGGTATTGGAACAGGGTCAGCAGTTCGTGGCCGCGACGCGGCGAAACCCACACCGGCACCTGGGCTTCTTCGGCGATGCTGCGCAGGTCGGGCGGACACGCCTGATCCTTGGTGATGACCAACGCGAGCGGGCTGAAGTTGACGATTTTTTGCAGTGTGACCCAGCGTTGCGCGGCGTCCAGCGCGTCGAGCCAGGTGAGTTCTTCACTGCCCAGTATCTGCACCTTGTTGGGATAAATGATGTTGAGGTAACCTGCCAGCGAGGGTCGCCGCGCGGTGTGCTCATCGCTGGCCAGCGTGCGTGTACCGGCGGCGGTGCTGACCAACCAGCGCAGTTGCAGCCGCTCACCAAGCGCGTCGAACAAGTCGCGCGCGGTGATCTGGGCGCTCATGCGGCGGCGTCGGCGGCCGGTTGCCAATCTGCCAACAGCCGGTACAGCGCGGCGCTGTCGGGTGCAGCGCGCAGTTTGTCGCGCGCACCCTGGCTTGCGAACATCTCGGCCAGCTCGGCGAGCAACACCAGATGCTGGTGGGTGAAGTGCTGCGGCACCGCCAGCGCACAGATCAGATCGACCGGTTGACCGTCAGCGGCGCCGAAATCGACCGGTTCGGATAGGCGGATGAAGGCACCGATGGCGGTGTTCAACTGCGTGCAGCGGCCATGCGGTATCGCCACGCCGTGGCCCAGCGCGGTGGAGCCCATGCGCTCGCGGGCGCACAGGTTGTTGAATATCGCGCGTTCCAACTCGTTGCCCGAACCGTCGGCGAGCAGCGTTGCCAGGTTCTCGAGCAGACGCTTTTTGCTGGTAACCACACGCTCGATGCGAACGCGCGAAGGGCTTAGCAGATCGATCAGGTGCATGAGCAGTGCTGGGCCGATTGAATGTCGTGGGCGAAAGGGTGGGGTGGCAAAGCACCGCGGTGAAGCATCATACGCGGTTGCCATCAGCCGGGGCCGGCCCGGCTGCATTGGCCTATTCAGTCAATGCTGGCGGGATTGGTGGCGCTGCCGCCGCGACGATGATCGCCAAGCTTCTCCTTGTGCTTGATCACGATCCGGTCGAGCTTGTCGGCAAGCAGATCGATGGCCGCATACATGTCGGGTGAGCTGGCATCCGCATACAGCGCCTTGCCGGGGACGCCGACGGTGGCTTCGGCGCGTTGTTCGAGCTTGTCGACGGTGAGGATGACGCGCAGGTCGAGGTGATGATCGAAGTGCCGGGAAATCCGCTCAAGCTTGGTGTTGACGTAGTCGTTGAGTGCCGGGGTGACATCGACTTGATGGCCGGTGATTTCGATCCGCATGGAAGGCTCCTTTGGCAATGGGGGGTGCAAGTTGCAGCACGCTCGGGCCTGTCAAGGCCCGGTGGTGCCCGGTTCGCCTGGCGGTGATAAAACCGCCGGGCCTGATCTGTTGGATGGGGGTGGGTGGCGCCACTTCAACCCAGGCGTTGCCGTTCACTGGATGCGGGGATATTCATCGCTTCGCGATATTTTGCCACGGTTCGGCGGGCCACGGGCACGTCCATGTGCTTGAGATCGGCGGCCAGCCGTGCGTCCGACAGCGGTTTGCTGGGGTCTTCGGCCTCGATCAATTTGCGAATCATCGCCTGGATCGCGGTGCTGGAGGTGGCGCCGCCGCTGCCGTTGTCGACGCCGGAGGCAAAAAAGTGCCTGAATTCAAAGGTTCCGCGCGGAGTGCGCAGGTATTTTCGGGCCGTGGCACGTGAAATCGTGGATTCATGCAGACCCAGTTCCTCGGCCACCGTGCGCAGCGTCAACGGCCGCATGGCCTCCGGGCCATGATCGAGAAATCCCGATTGTTGGCGCACGATGCTGCGCGCAACCCGCAGCACCGTGTCCGAGCGGGTTTCCAGACTTTTGATCAGCCAGCGTGCTTCTTGCAGGTGGCCGCGCAGGTAGCTGGCGTCGTCACGCGATGCCTGTGCGATCAGGCCCTCGTAATGACGGTTGATCGCCAGTGCCGGGCGGCTGCGGGTGAGCGATACCCGCCAGACACCCTGATCCAGCCATGCCACGCAGTCGGGGCTTACGTACTGGGTGGGCGGCGGCGCGATTTGTGCACCCGGTTTGGGGTCGAGGCTGCGAATCAACTCGACCGCTTCATGCACTGCCGCCTGGCTGTCGCCCACCTGTCGGGCGAGGCGTTCGGGGCCGAGTTTGGCCAGCTCGTTCAGGTGGTGGCAGACGATCCGTTGCGCCAGCAGCAGGCCGGGGGTGTCATCGGAAAGCACCGACAGTTGCACGCACAGGCACTCGGCCAGATCGCGCGCGCCCACACCCACCGGATCGAAGCGCTGGATCCGGTGCAATACCGCCAGCACTTGTTCGGGGCTCGCCTCGATTTCCGGAAGCAGGCTGGCGCACAGGCCGTCCAGCGATTCAGCGATGTAGCCGTCATCATCGATGGCGTCGATCAGGGCAACGCCGATGCGGCGATCCCGCTCGGACATCGGATTGAGATTGAGCTGCCACAGCAGATGATCATGCAGGTCGTCGCTTTCGACCATGCGCGCAGCGGCGTCGTTATCGCCATCGCCTTCGTGCGCCGGGCGGGCATCGTCCCATTCGGGTTCGTAATCGAGCGGCGATTCCTGCGCATCGAGCACTTCGACTTCGATGCTGTCGCGCTCGCTGTCGCTGGCTTCAGTGCTCGGTTCGGCTTCGGTCTCGACGTCATCGGCCAGCTCAAGCAGCGGGTTTTCCTCGACCGCGGTGGTGATTTCGGCGTCCAGCTCGATCGCCGAGAGTTGCAGCAAGCGAATCGCCTGACGCAACTGCGGCGTCAGGGTCAACTGCTGGCTCATGCTGGTGCGAAGGCTCGGCTTCATGCGTCAATCGTACAGGTTGGCGCTGTGGATCACAGCAGCATTGCGTCACTTTTTCGCCAATCATCGGCCTACAGGCGGAAGCTGTCGCCCAGATACACGCGGCGCACATCGGCGTTGGCCAGCACCGCTTCCGGGGTGCCCTGGGTCAACACGCCACCGGCATTGAGGATATAGGCGCGATCGCAGATGCCGAGGGTTTCGCGCACGTTGTGATCGGTAATCAACACGCCGACGCCGCGCGCCTTGAGGTGGCGGATGATGCGCTGGATTTCACCGACCGAAATCGGATCGACGCCGGCAAACGGTTCATCGAGCAGGATCAGCCGTGGCCTGGCGGCCAGCGCGCGTGCGATCTCCACCCGCCGGCGCTCGCCACCCGACAGGCTGGCGCCCATCTGATCGGCGACATGCGACACCTGCAATTCATCGAGCAGGTCGGCCAGTTCGCGTTCACGGCCGACGGCATCGAGGTCCTTGCGCAGTTCCAGCACCGCGCGCACGTTGTCGGCAACGCTGAGCTTGCGGAACACTGAGGGTTCCTGCGGCAGGTAGCCAAGGCCCAAGCGTGCCCGCAAGTGCATCGGCAAGGCGGTGATGTCGCGGCCATCGAGCACGATCTCGCCGCCATCGGCGCGCACCAGGCCAACGATCATGTAGAAACAGGTGGTCTTGCCGGCGCCGTTGGGGCCCAGCAAACCGACGATTTCACCGGCATCCAGGCTGAGGCCGAAGTCGTGTACCACTTCGCGCGAGCGGTAGCGCTTGCGCAGTCCCTGCGCGACCAGCATCAGCCACCTTCCTTGCTTGCGGGTTTGTTTTTCGGCAGGATCTTCATCTGGATGCGGCCGCTTTCCTTGCCGCCGCTGCTGCCACTGAGTTCGCCGCTGTCCAGGTTATAGGTAATCCGCTCGCCGGTCAGGGTGCCGCGTTCCTGCACCACCACCACCGCACCGGTCAGCACCACGATGTCCTTGGCGACGTTGTAGTCGATGCGGTTCGCCTGTGCCTGCATCGGCGTGCCGTCGTCGTTGACCTGATTGAGCCGCGCTGGCTTGCCGTCGAACACCACCTTGTCGAAGTCGCCGGCGACGCGGGTGATGGTGGCGACATCGGCATGGACATCCATCGAGCCCTGGCTGATGCGGACATTGCCGGTAATGGTGGCGGTGCCATCGGCATCGAGCACACCCGTTACGCTGTCCGCCTCGATGTTCAGCGGCAGGTCGCGATCGGATTTGCGCGCCAGCGCCTGGCCGCCGCTCAGCGCCAGCAGCAGGCATGCCAGCGCCAGCGACGCCGACGCCGGCAGGCGCTGGCTGGGCGGGTGTCGTTTCAGGGTGTGCTCAGCGGATTTCATAATGGGCTCGCACCTCGGCAAACAGCGTGAATTGATGGGTCTGGAAGTTGGTTTCCATGCCCCGGCCCCGCAGTATAGAGCGGCCTCGGGTGATGGTCACGGAATCTGTGGAGCGCGCCAGATTCTGCTTGGGAAATACCGCCAATGCCGCGGTGTCCAGCCGTGCCCGCTCGCCATTGGGCTGCACTGGCCCGAGAATCTGCACCTCGCGTTGCAGGCGAACTTCGTCGGCATGGGCGCTGACCCAGCCACTTTGCGCCTGCGCCAGCCATGGTTCGCCGGCGGCGGCGGGGAAGCTGAAGCGGGGCTGGTTCAAAAACCACTCGCTGGTGTTGGGGTCGCGGCTCAGTATCGGGCCGCGCACGGTGAACGATTCTTCGCCGCGCTCATCGAGCACGACCAGCTCATAGCGATCGAGCGAGTAATCCGAGCGCGGCGGGCCGGGCACATCCGGCGCCGGGCGCGGCCGCAGTTGCCAGGCCAGCCAACTGGTCAGCATGGCCGCAACCAGCAACATCACGGTGGCCAGGTTGCGCAGGATCATGGTGGTGCAAATCGCGCCACGATGCGCTCGATCTGCCCTTGCGCGTGCAGGATCAGGTCGCACAGTTCGCGTGCGGCACCCGCGCCGCCCGCGCGTTCGGCCCGCCAGTGCAGGTAAGGGCACAGCAGCGCGTGGGCATTGGCCGGACCCGCCGCGAAGCCGCTCAGGCACAGTGCGCCAAGATCAGGCAGGTCGTCGCCCATGAATGCCGCTTGCGTGGTTTGCAGACCGCGTGCGCGGCACAGCTCGGCAAGACAGGCGGCCTTGTCCTGGACACCCTGAAAAACCATGCTGATACCCAGTTCGGCCGCACGCGCGGTGACGATCGCGCTGCTGCGGGCGGTGATCAGGGCGACACCGATGCCTGCTTGTGCCAGCAGCGTCAAGCCAAGGCCATCGTGAACATGAAAGGCTTTTGTTTCAGCCCCGGTTTGCCCGTAATACAAGCGCCCATCGGTCAGCGTGCCATCGACATCGAACGCAACCAGACGCACGTCGCGCGCACGTTGCAGCACGGCCTCGGGGAAATTGGGCGGGCTCATTGGAGGCATGATCGGGAATGACAGGGTGGCTGCCGTTCAGACCACGCGCGCGCGCAGCAGATCGTGGATATTCAGTGCGCCAACGACTTTGCGCTCGGCATCGGTCACCACCAGGGCGTTGATCTTGTGGGTCTCCATCAGGTGTGCAGCTTCGCTGGCGAGGCGTTCGGGTGCGATGGTCTTGGCATCGCGGGTCATCAGGCTGTCGATGGTGGTGGTGCGCAGATCGATCGCGCTGTCGTCCAGTGCGCGGCGCAGGTCGCCATCGGTGAACACGCCGAGCAAACGATTGGTGTGGTCGACCACCGCGCTCAGGCCAAGCCGTTTGTGGCTCATTTCGACCAAGGTGTGGCTGAGGGTGGCGCCCGACAGCACACACGGGATTTCGTCGCCGCAATGCATGACATCGCGGATGTGCAGCAGCAATTGCCGGCCGAGACAACCCGCCGGATGCGAGCGCGCGAAGTCGTCGCTGGTAAAGCCGCGAGCCTCGAGCAGGGCCACTGCCAACGCATCGCCCATGGCCAACACGGCGGTGGTGCTGGCCGTCGGCGCCAGACCCAGTGGGCAGGCCTCCAGCGGCACGCCGACATCCAGATGGACGGCGGCATGCCGCGCCAGTGTGGATTTCGGCCGCCCGGTCATTGCCACCATCACGTTGCCCTGACGCTTGAGCATCGGCAGGATGGCCAGCACTTCTTCGGTTTCCCCGGAGTTTGAAAGCACCAGCACGGCATCGGCATCGGTAATCATGCCCAGATCGCCGTGGCTGGCCTCGGCCGGGTGGACGAAATACGCGGGGGTGCCGGTGGATGCAAGGGTGGCGGCGATCTTGCGGGCAATGTGCCCGGATTTGCCCATGCCAATGCAGATGACCCGGCCCTGGCAGGCCAGCAGCAAGCGACAGGCGATCGCGAACGGCTGGTCGATGCGCGACTGCAACGCTTGCAGCGCCTGCGTCTCGATCGCGATCACGCGGGCACCGCTGGCCACCAGTGCGGCATCCTCGACCTGCTGCGCGGGCCGGGCTTTGACGTGGGCATTCATGGGTCGGATGGCTTCCAGGTATCGGTGCGGGGCCGTTTGCTTTAAGCTTTGCGGCTCGATTGTATCCCACTGTGTCGCTATCATCGGTACCGCTCATGAACGCCGAAAGCATTCGCCAATTGATCGAGCAAGGCCTGCCCGGCGCGCGTGTCGAGGTGACGGGCGTCGATGGCGTGCATTTTGAGGCGCGCGTGGTGTCCAGCGCGTTCGCCGGAAAGCCGCCGTTGGCACGCCATCGCATGGTGTACGCCACCTTGGGCGAGTTGCTGGGCGGCGAGATTCACGCGCTCAGCCTGAAAACTCTCACGCCTGAAGAAAGCACGGCGTAGCCAGCGGCGGGACTGATCCGCCACAGATCCACAGCGCCGCCAACCCGGCGCAAGCACAGGCTTTTTTTCGGAGTGAGCATGGCCAAGATCGTGATCCAGGGCGGCGTCCCGCTGCACGGCGACGTGATGATTTCCGGCGCCAAGAATGCGGTGCTGCCCATTCTGGCGGCCAGCTTGCTGGCCGATGCGCCGATGGATATCGGCAACGTGCCACACCTGAACGATGTCACTACCGCGATGGCACTGCTCGGCGAGATGGGTGTGCAACTCACCTTGAACGAGCACATGCGCATCATTGCCGATCCGCGTGGCGTCAATCGTTTTCTGGCGTCGTACGAGCAGGTCAAGACCATGCGCGCGGCGATTCTGGTGCTCGGGCCGCTGCTGGCGCGTTACGGTCAAGCCGAGGTGTCGCTACCCGGTGGTTGCGCGATCGGTTCGCGGCCGGTGGATCAGCATATTCGCGGCCTGCAGGCGTTGGGGGCAACGATTCGGGTCGAAAACGGCTACATTCACGCCCGCGCCGGCCGGCTCAAGGGCGCGCGCATCGTGATGGACCTGGTTACCGTCACTGGCACCGAGAACATCATGATGGCGGCGACTCTGGCGCAGGGCACCACGGTGATCGAAAACGCTGCGCAGGAGCCGGAAGTGGTCGATCTTGCCGATTGCCTGATTGCCATGGGCGCGCAGATCGAGGGTGCCGGCAGCACTACCATCGTGGTGCATGGCGTCGAGCGCCTGGGTGGCTGCCGCTATGACGTGTTGCCCGACCGGATCGAGACCGGGACGTTTTTGGTGGCCGGGGCGATCACGCGCGGCAAGGTGCGCGCGCGTGGCACCCGCGCCGATACCCTGGATGCGGTACTGAACAAACTCGAACAGGCCGGTGGCCACATCCACACCACTGCCGACAGCATCGAGATCGACATGCGCGGCAACCGGCCGCGTGCGGTGAGCTTCAGCACCGCGCCGTACCCGTCATTTCCCACCGATATGCAGGCGCAGTTTGCCGCCCTCAACACGGTGGCCGATGGCGTTGGCGTGGTCACCGAAACCGTGTTCGAAAACCGCTTCATGCACATCCAGGAACTGGTGCGCCTCGGTGCCGATATTCAGGTCGAAGGCAAGTCGGCGATCATCCGTGGCGTGCAAACCTTGACTGGCGCGCAGATCATGGCGACCGATCTGCGTGCCTCGGCCGGACTGGTGCTGGCGGGTCTGGTGGCGCAGGGCGAGACGGTGGTGGATCGCGTCTATCACATCGATCGCGGTTACGAGAACATCGAGGAAAAACTGTCCGGGCTGGGGGCGCGGATTCGTCGCATTGCCTGACGCGATTCAGTTGACGGAATAACTGCGCAACTGCATCACGAGGGTGTCCTTGCCGGGTTCGGTTTGCTCGACCCGCACCGGCAACATGGCACGGGCATCAGGCGTGGGCAGGCGCGCAAACCAGGTGCGGGTAACGCGGCCATCGTCGTCGCGAGTGCGGCTCGCCACCGTCGCATCGAAGCAGCCGGCCGGGGTGTCGATCGCTGCGTGTTGTTCGATCTGGAATTGCCAGGTGCTGATCGCATGCCGCCCAACGACAGCGTATTCGAGTGCGCCCGCAGCGCCGTTCCCCAGATCAGCGGCCAGCGCGAGGTTGACCGACTGGCGATCGAGTATGCCATCGCGGAGCGCGAATATCCGATTCTTGTCATCGCGGCTGTCGCGGCCGATGATCTGCCCGGCGTCACGGTCTACCACAACCGAGCGGGTGCGCTTTCGGAACGCCATTTTTTGCGCGTAGCGGTAACCCTCGGTTTGCGGTCGGCCATGGCGCCAACTGACAAGCGAGTGTTCTTCGATGCGTAGGCCGAGCAACGCGGCCATGCCGCTGGTGCCCGTGGTCAGGTTGCGCAGCTCCCAGCGGCCATCGCCGAGCGCACGCAGGCTGACCGTGGCGGCGCCTTCCTTTTTGCCGTCGCGCAGCAGTTCGTACTCGGCGACGTAACCCGTGCGTATCGCCGCCACCTCAGCTGACGGGGGTGCCGCGGCATTGGTCGGGGCCACTTCGCCGGCAACTGCCATCGGCGCAAGCAGCAGCAATGCCAGCCGCAGCCAGGCTCGCATGGCGTGCTTGATCTCAACGCTGGAGCAGGTCATGGCGGTCCAGTTGCAAGGGTGAGTTCAGCACTTGACCATCGAGCATGATGGCGTTGCCATCGATGCGCAGCCGCTGGTTGGCCAACAGGCCAACCACGCCGACCAGCAGCGGGTGTTCGCGTGCGCGCACCCGGTTCGACAAGGCTTCCTCACTGTCGTTCCCGTGCACTGCGACGCGCGCCTGGGCGATGATCGGCCCGGCATCGAGCTCGGCGGTGACCAGGTGCAGCGAGGCACCGTGTTCCTGGTCGCCGGCGGCCAGCGCGCGGGCATGGGTGTGCAGGCCGGGGTGACGCGGCAGCAATGAGGGATGCAGGTTGATCATCTGGCCAGCGTGGCGTTGCACCGCAGTCGCGGAAATGATCCGCATATATCCGGCACAGACGATGAGCGCCGGCTGAAGGGTGTCGATATGCGCGAACAACGCGTCGTCGAACGCCGCGCGGCTGGCAAACGCGCGCGGGCGCTGCGCCCAGATGGCGATGCCGGCCTGTCGTGCACGCTGCACCGCCATGCAGTCGGGCTTGTCCGAACAAACCGCAACAATGCGAATCGGCAGTACCGCACTGGCGCTGGCATCAATCAGCGCTTGCAGATTACTGCCGTTGCCCGAGGCCAGTACCACGATCGGCAGTGGCGCCTGCGCTGCGTCGCTCGCGCCTGGTTGGATGCGCAGATCAGCCAATGCGCACCCGTCCGGATTCATTGCAGGTCACCACCTCGCCAATCGTCCAGTGGCGCAAACCGAGCCGATCCAGTGCCTGATCGATCGCGGATTCATCCTCGGCAGCCACCAGCACGGTGAAGCCGATGCCGCAGTTGAATGTCCGCCACATTTCACTGTCGACGATCGCGCCTTCGCGTTGCAGCCAGTCGAACAACGGCGGCAGTGGCCAGGCGCTGGCATCGATGGCGATGCCCAGGCCGTCGGGCACCACGCGGATGATGTTTTCCTGCAAGCCGCCACCGGTGATGTGCGCCATCGCGTGCAGCGGAAAATCGCGTAGCAACGACAGCATCGGTTTGACGTAAATTGTGGTTGGCGCCAGCAGCGCATCGGCCAGCGTGCTGCCGCCCACATCCTGCTGCCACGGCGAGCCGGCGCGCTCGAGGATGCGCCGAATCAGCGAATAGCCATTGGCGTGGGCGCCGCTGGAGGCGATGCCGATGATGCGATCGCCGGCGCGTACCCGACTGCCGTCGAGCAGCGCTGAGTGTTCCACCGCACCCACGCAAAAGCCGGCCAGATCGTACTCGCCGGGCGGGTACATGTCGGGCATTTCGGCGGTTTCGCCGCCGATCAGTGCGCAGCCGGCGAGCTCGCACCCCTGGGCAATGCCGCCAACCACCTTGGCCGCGGTCTCGACATCGAGCTTGCCGGTGGCAAAATAATCGAGAAAGAACAGCGGCTCGGCGCCCTGCACCAGCACGTCGTTGACGCACATGCCGACCAGGTCGATGCCGATCTGGTCGTGGCGGCCGAGGGTTTGCGCCAGCTTGAGCTTGGTGCCGACGCCGTCGGTGCCGGACACCAGCACCGGTTCGCGGTAACGGCCCGCGAGATTGAACAGCGCGCCGAACCCGCCCAGGCCGCCCATCACTTCCGGGCGCAAGGTGCGCTTGACCAGCGGCTTGATGCGCTCGACCAGGGTGTTGCCGGCAT
>PFJA01000213.1 GCA_002782905.1 Lysobacterales bacterium CG_4_10_14_3_um_filter_64_11 | reverse complement strand
GCTTTGCTGTTGCGGTAGCCCGGGTTAGGCCGCAGGCCGTAACCCGGGATTTTGCTAGCGGTCGCGGTGAACGGGCGCGGGGTCCCGGGTTTCGGGCGCGATGCGCCCCGGGTTTCGGCGTCGCCTCAACCCGGGCTACCGGGGTGGTGATGCGCTTTTGGTCAGCCGATCGTCAACAGCGATCAATCAACCACTGCGTCAACAACCCGACCGGGCGGCCGGTGGCCATGCCCTTGCGGCCTTCGTCCCAAGCGCTGCCGGCGATGTCCAGATGCGCCCAGCGCTGGCCTTCAGTGAAGCGCGACAGGAAACAGCCGGCAGTGATTGCGCCAGCCCACTTGCCGCCGATGTTGGCGACATCGGCGAAGGTGGAGTCCAGCATCGGCTGGTAGTCGTCCCAGATCGGCAGCCGCCAGGCGCGGTCGTGAACTTGCTCGCCGGCACGCAGCAATTCGTCGGCAAGGTCGTCGTCGCGGCTCATCAGGCCGCTGGCGTGTTTACCCAGCGCGACCACGCAGGCACCGGTAAGGGTGGCGACGTCGATCATCGCCTGTGGTTCGAACTGGCGCGCGTAGGTCAGTGCATCGCACAGGATCAGGCGGCCCTCGGCATCGGTGTTGAGCACTTCCACGGTTTTGCCGCTCATCGTGGTCAGCACGTCGCTGGGGCGGTAGGCATTGCCATCGGCCATGTTCTCGACCGCTGCCACCACACACACCAGATTGATCGGCAACGCGAGGTTGACCGCGGCAACGAATGCCCCCATCACGGTGGCGGCGCCGCACATGTCGAACTTCATTTCCTCGATGCCACCCTGCACCTTGAGGTTGATGCCGCCGGTGTCGAAGGTGATGCCTTTGCCGACCAGTACATAGGGCTTGGCATCGCCAGCACCCTGCCAGCGCAGCACGATCAGCCGCGGCGCGTTGGCCGAGCCGCGCGCCACCGCCAGTAGCGCACCCATGCTGAGGGCGTCCATTTCCGCCACATCCAACACTTCACAGCTCACTTGCGTATGCTGCTGCGCCAGTTGCCGCGCCTGTTGCGCGAGGTATTCGGGGTTGCAGATGTTCGGCGGCAGGTTACCCAGCTCACGCGCAAACTCCACGCCCGAGGCAATTGCGGCGCCATGCGCAACCTGAGGGCCCAGTGCGGCAGGGGCGAGCAGACTGAACCGTTCCAGCCCGCCTTCGGATTCGGGCTTGCGGGTGGCACGGTAGCGATAGGCCGCGGCATCCGCCGCCACCACCGCCTGCCGGATTGCCCAGTTGCCATCGCGACCCGGCACCGCGAGCGCGCTCAGGGTAAACAGCGCGTGCTTGGCCGGGCCACGCGCCAGCGCTTTTACCGATTCGGCGACCGCCTTGAGGTAGGCCGACGCGGTGAACTTGCCGATCTCGCCCAAGCCCACCATCAGCACGCGCAGGACGCCAAGCCCAGGCAGATCATGCAGCAACGTGCTGCGCCCAATCTTGCCGTTCAGATCGCCGCGCTTTACCAGTGCGCCAATGCGGCCCTGGCACTGTCTGTCCAGTTGTGCGGATTCCGCGGTCAGGCTGCCGTCAGCGTACAGACCCGCGATTATCACGTCTGGTAGCGTGTTCGCGTCGGTCAATGTGGGTAGGCGCTGGCCTTCGGCAGCAGCGGCGATATCGAAATGCAGAGTCATAAGCAGAAGTTTCCGTTCAAAAGTTTCCGTACAATCGGGAGGATGACCGGGGCGCCTGGCCGCCCGCAACGCATGATCGGGCAGCCGATCGGGCCGGCATGGAATCCACAAGTCTAAAGCAAGCGGCCGCATGCCACGAATCGAGCGTTACCTCACCCGCGAGTTTGCCCGATCCTTCGCCGCCGCGACCGTGGTGCTGACGCTGGTTGGGCTGGGCGGCATTGCCGCTGATTTGTTGGCAGAAATCGCGCGGGGGCGCACGCCAGCGGCCCTGCTGCTATCGCAATTGGGCTTGCGTATCGTCCACTACCAGCCGGTTTTATTGCCGTTGTCGCTGTTCATTGGCCTGCTGCTGGCCATTTCGCGCCTGTACCGCGATTCGGAAATGGCGGTGCTCAATGCGGTTGGTTTTGGCCCGCGCCAGGTGTTGCGACCGGTAGCGATGATCGCGCTGCCGGTGGTGCTGGTGATCGGCCTGTGCTCCTTGTGGGCGGTGCCGAGCGCGCTGCGCACCTCGCGCGCGATGGTCGAAACCGCCAATCGCTCGTTGCTGGTGGCCGGGCTGGAACCCGGGCGCTTCGTTGAGCTGCCCGGCAAGCAGGGCGTGCTGTACGTTACCGACATGAGTGCCGATGGCAGCCATTTTCAACGTCTGTTTTTGCATCGCGAGAGCGAGGGCCGGCTGGATGTCATAACCGCCAGCAGTGGCGAGTTGTTTTTCGATGGTCTGGAAGAGCGCTACCTGCGGCTGCTGGATGGCTTTCGCGTCGAGGGTTCGCCCGACGCCCTGGACTTTCGCCTGATGCGCTTTGCGCGCAACGACATCCGGGTGCCGCCGCGCGGCGCCAACGATGGCCGCCGCCCGGAGGCGCTGCTGCCGACCGCAGCACTGCTGACGATGCCGGGGCCATTCGCCTGGGCCGAGTTGCACTGGCGGCTGGGGCCGCCGTTGTTGGCGGCGGTGTTGGCGGTATTGGCGATCCCGTTGGCGCGCAGTTCGCCACGGGCACCGCGTTACGGATTGGTGTTGCTCGCGTTGCTGGGCTACCTGCTGTACATGAACCTGCTGATTCTTGGTCAATCGTGGCTGGGTAACGGGCAAACCGCCGCACCGTTGGGCTTGTGGTGGCTGCATGCGCCGGCCGCGTTCATCGCGCTGATGCTGCTGGCGCGCGATGGCAGCCTGGGCCGCAAGCCGAGGCGGCATCGCTGATGCCGTGGCGTTTACATGATCGGCTGGTGGGCGGCGCGGTATTGCGCGCAATCGTTGCCGTGTGGGTGGTGATCCTGGCCATCGACCTGGTGTTCGCGTTGATGGACGAGCTGGGCAGTGTCGGCCAGGGCGACTACGGCGCGGGTACCGCAGTGTTGGTGTTGTTGCTCACCCTGCCGCGTCGGCTTTACGATTTGTTTCCGTACGCGGCGGTGATTGGCGCGCTGATGGGGCTGGGTGCCTTGGCCGCCAACTCGGAGCTGACCGCCTTGCGCGCCGCCGGTTTGTCGCGGCAGCGTATCGGCGGCTCGGCGATGCTGGTGCTGGCGGTATTGACCGGCATCATGACGATCAATGCTGAGAGCCTGGCGCCCGGCGCCGAGCGCGAGGCGCGGGCGCTGAGCACACGCGCCATTTCACGCAACCTCATCGCCGCACAATGGACTGGCATCTGGGCGCGCGAGGGCGATGTGTTCATCAACGCCAAACAGGGAACCTTGCGTGATGTCGGCGCGATCACTCAGGTCGAACTGGGTGATGTGCGCTTGTTCGAGTTCTCGCCCGATGGGCGCTTGCTGTCGCTGGCCAAGGCCCGCACCGCAGTGTACGAAGGCGGCATGTGGAGCTTGCTTGATGTGCGCCGCACCCGCTTCAGCAACAACGCGGCGGTCGCTGAACTGCATGAGCGCGAGCGCTGGGCATCGGCGCTCGATGGCAGTTCGCTGGCCGCCAGTGTGGCGCGGCCACGCTATCTGCCCGCCGTGGAGATGCTCAGCAGCATCCAATACATGCGCCGCAATGGCCTCAACGCGCGGCCGTTCGAGGAAGCGTTCTGGGCGCGCGTGTTCTATCCGTTGAATGTACTGGCATTGTGTCTTGCCGCACTGCCGTTTGCGTTCGGGCAATTGCGTTCCGGGGGCGCCGGCAAGCGCGTTTTTGCCGGCATCGTGTTTGGCCTTGGCTACTTCATGCTCGATCGCTTTGCGGTCAACGTGGCCAATGCCTACAACGTCGACATGGCGCTGGCGCGCATCGTGCCGCCGAGCCTGTTGCTGCTCGGCACGTGGGTGTTCGCACGCCGGCGTTAGCGCGGAACAACGCGAAGCGTTTCTTGGTCTCGCTCCCCCGCTTGCGGGGGAGGTCGGGGGGTGGGGTAACGGTCATGGCGAATGGCCGTTTCATCATCCGGGGTGGCGATTCACCATGAACGTTAGCGCGAGTCGCTTCGGCCCAGCCGCACCAGCAGCGTGCCGGCAGCCAAATCGTGCCAGGTGCGTTGTTGCCGGTCGAACAGCGCCCACATGAAGCCGATGCCGAACGCCAGCAGGGAAATGCCGGCCACGGCATAACGCACACACGCCGCGCGCCATGACGGATCGCGGCCGTGCGCGTCCACCACCCGCAACCGCCACGGTCGCATCCCAAGGGTCTGTCCACCGCGGTGCCACGACGCCGTGGCGTAAGCCCCCGCAACCAGCCACAGCAACAGCAATTCGGCAACGGCGGTGGCGCTGCCGGGCGCCACCGGCACGCCGCTGCGCGCCAGCAGCAGCACGCCGCTGGTGAGCAACCACAGCGCCAGCAGCGGCAGCAGGTCGTACAGCATGGCGACAAGGCGCCAGCCCAGATTGGCGGGGAGTGCCGGGGTTCGGTTCATGGCGTCAGCATACGGGGTGGCGGGCAGCGGGGAAACTTTCGGGCTAAGCTGATCGCTGGTGCAAATCGAAAATCTCATGCCCGATCGAGACCACAACAAAGCCATCCGATGACCAGCCAGTCGGTTACCACGCGCCGGCTCGCTGCACGCGGGCTGGCACCAGCATCAGCGGAAAATCAGTCCCTGATCGAGACATTTCTGGAGCGGCTGTGGGCAGAAGCGGGGGTGTCGCGGCACACGCTGGCGGCGTATCGACGTGATCTTGAAGGGCTGGCGCGCTGGCCGGGTTTGCATGGGGCCGCGCTGGATCGGATCGAGCGCCAGGTCGTGTTCGCCTACCTCGCACAGCGCACGGCGGCGGGTTACAGCGCGCGCAGCAATGCCCGTTTGTTGTCGGCGCTGCGCGCATTCTATGGGCAACTGCTGCGGCGTGGCGCGATCAGCAACGACCCGAGCCGCGATCTGGCACCGCCCCGCATCGGCCGTTCGCTGCCCAAGGCGTTGTCGGAAAGCGAGGTCGAGGCGCTGCTGGCGGCGGCCGATGACGACAGCCCGGGCGGGCTGTGTGTGCGCGCGATGATCGAGTTGATGTATGCCACCGGCCTGCGGGTGAGCGAGTTGGTCGGCTTGCCGGCCTTGGGCGTGAACCTGCGTCAGGGCGTGCTGCGGGTGCGCGGCAAGGGCGACAAGGAGCGCCTGGTGCCGATTGGCGATGAAGCGCAGCACTGGCTGCAACGTTATCTGGCCGAGGCCCGGCCGACCTTGGCTGGCCGGCGCAACCCCGACGCGCTGTTTCTCGGTGTGCGCGGGCAGGTGCTGAGCCGGCAGCATTTCTGGCTGACGGTGAAGCGCCTGGCGGCGCGTGCCGGCATCGATCCGGTGCGGGTCAGCCCGCATGGCTTGCGGCACAGCTTTGCCACCCACCTGCTCAATCACGGTGCCGACTTGCGCGCGCTGCAAATGCTGCTCGGCCACGCCAGCCTGTCGACCACGCAAATCTACACGCTGGTTGCGCGCGAAGGGCTCAAGCGCCTGCACCAGGCGCATCATCCGCGCGGCTGACTACATCAACACGATGCCAACGCGACGCAGCGCCAAGGCAAACCCGGCAAAACACGCCACAGTGATCAGCGCGCTGGCGAGCAGCGCCAGCCAGAATCCGATACGCGCCTGCAACAGCGGGAACAGCAGGAACATTGGCAGCGTCGGCAGCACATACCAGAATGTGTACCAAGCATGATTCGCGATTTTTTCGCTGGGCTGGTGTTCCAGGTGCAGCCAGATCAGGGTCAGCACGGTCACCAACGGCAATGCGGCGAGCAACGCGCCAAGCCGGTCGCTGCGTTTGGCAACTTCGGAAACCAGCACCACCATTGCGGCGGTGATCAGATATTTGCTGAGCAGCCAGAGCACGGGGTATTCCTTGCGTTGTGCGTTGTGCGTTGTCGACCAGTGCCATGGGCACCGCTTGCCAGTTGGATCATTGCCGTTACCTCCTGCCTGTGGACGCATCGAGCAATGCGATGCGCGCGTCCACGGGCAGCACTACCGTAGTACCCGCACGCCGAGGTTGGCCAGCAACGCCACCATCTGCCCGGTCTGCTCGGCCTGCGCGCTCGACGCGTTGCCCTGTTGCGCGCGTTTGGCCACACCTTGGGCGATCGCGGCGAGGCGAAAGAAACTGAAGGCGAGCACGGCCGGCCAGTTCGGAATGTTGGGCTGGCCGCAATGGTGCGCGTAGTGCGCCAGCAACGCCGCTTCATCGGGGATGCCCAGTGCCGCGCGATCTATGCCGGCAAGCCCCGGAATCACCGGATTGCGCGGCAGCCGCAGCGCCATGCAGAAATAACCCAGATCGGCCAGCGGCTGGCCGAGCGTGGACAGCTCCCAATCGACCACCGCCAGCACGCGCGGTTCGCTGGGGTGCCAGATCAGGTTGTCGATGCGAAAATCGCCGTGCACCAGCGCGGCGCTGCCATCATCGGGCAGGTCGGCGTTCGGCAATTGCGCCAGCAGGGTTTCCATGTCGGCAATCTCGTCGGTCTGCGCGGCGCGGTATTGCTCGCTCCAGCGGCTGATCTGACGGGCAAAGTAATTGCCCGGCTTGCCGAAATCGGCCAGCCCCAGCGCGGCGACATCGACGCGATGGATGCTCGCCAATACGCGCAGCACTTCGCGGTAGTAGGCATCGCGCTGGCCGCTGGCGATGTCGGGTAATGCCGGGTCCCAGATCACCCGCCCATCGATATGCGCCATCAGATAAAACATCGAGCCGATCACCGATTCATCGCGACACAGGTGCAGCGGTTGCGCCACCGGCACCGCACCGCCATGCAGCGCTTGCAGCACGCGGAATTCGCGGTCCACCGCATGCGCCGAGGCCAGCAGCGTGCCCGGCGGCTTGCGCCGCAGCACGTACAGGCCGCTGGCGGCTTCGATCCGGTAGGTTGGGTTGGATTGCCCGCCCTTGAACTTGGTTGCCCGCAGTGGGCCTTCGAAACCGGGCACATGGACGTGCAGATAAGCGGCCAATGATTCGACGGGAAGATCGAGGTTTTGCGGTGTGGGCATGGTGTTGGCGAAGGGTTCGGTGGATGGATGAATGTCCCATGTGCGGCGCGGACGCACAAGCGCGGCATGGGATTCGGGACTGATGGTTTCGCTGGTCGCGGTAAACGGGTGCGGGGTCCCGGGTTTCGGGCGCGATGCGCCCCGGGTTTCGGGCGCGATGCGCCCCGGGTTTCGGCTTCGCCTCAACCCGGGCTACCGGGGGTTTTTGGCGTGCAGCGGTGCCGGTCTGCGCGCGCTGTGGTAGCCCGGGTTAGGCCGCAGGCCGTAACCCGGGATTTCGCTAGCGGTCGCGGTGAATGGGCGCGGGATCC
>PFJA01000298.1 GCA_002782905.1 Lysobacterales bacterium CG_4_10_14_3_um_filter_64_11 | reverse complement strand
CAGCGCTTGCAGATTGTGTGCACCCAGCAATACACGGGCTGCGACACCAAGGACGCTTCATCGCATCCTGGTCACGCTCAAACCTCCAGCGTCGCCAGATCGCCTTTCGTTTCCAGCCAGGTTTTGCGTTCGCCGGCACGCTTTTTGTTCAGCAGCATGTCCATCAGGGCGTCGGTGAGCTGCGCATCATCGACGGTGAGTTGCACCAGCCGGCGGGTATCGGGATGGATCGTCGATTCGCGCAATTGCGGTGGGTTCATTTCGCCCAGGCCCTTGAAGCGGGTGACATTGACCTGGCCCTTGATTTTCTCGCGTTCGATGCGATCGAGCAGCACGCGTTTTTCCTCGTCGTCGAGGGCGTAGAACACCTGTTTACCGACATCGACGCGGAACAGCGGCGGCATGGCGACGAAAATGTGGCCACCAGCGACCAGCGCCGGAAAATGTTTGAGGAACAGCGCCGCGAGCAGGGTGGCGATATGCAGGCCATCGGAATCGGCATCCGCGAGCACGATGATCTTGCCGTAGCGCAGCCCGGTGATGTCGGTCGAGCCGGGGTCGCAGCCGATCGCGACAGCGAGGTCGTGTACTTCGTTGGAGGCAAGTACACCGGTGCTTTCCACTTCCCAGGTGTTCAGGATCTTGCCGCGCAATGGCAGGATTGCCTGAAAATCCTTGTCGCGCGCCTGCTTGGCCGAGCCGCCGGCGGAATCGCCTTCGACTAGAAACAACTCGGTACGCGAGAGATCCTGCGAACTGCAATCGGCCAGTTTGCCGGGCAGCGCCGGGCCCTGCACGATACGCTTGCGGATGATCTGTTTTTCGGTTTTCAGCCGCGCCGTGGCCCGTTCGATCGCCAGTTGCGCGATCCGCTCGCCGAGCTCGACATGCTGGTTGAGCCACAGTGACAAGGCATCGTGCACCGCGTTTTCCACCAGTGCGGCGGCCTGTCGCGAGCTCAGCCGCTCCTTGGTTTGGCCACTGAATTGCGGGTCGCTAAGCTTGACACTGAGCACGTAGGCTAGGCGATCCCAGACATCTTCCGGCGCCAGTTTGACGCCGCGCGGCAGCAGGTTGCGGAACTCGCAAAACTCGCGCAACGCCAGGGTCAGGCCCGAGCGCAGGCCGTTGACGTGGGTGCCGCCCTGTACGGTCGGGATCAGGTTGACGTAGGCTTCCTGCACCGCTTCACTGCCGTCGGCCTCGGGCAGCCAGCACAGCGCCCAGTCCACCGCTTCGGTTGCGCGCGCGACCGCGCCGGTGAACAAATCCACCGGCAACAATTCGCGTCCCGGCGATCCGCTAGTGAGCTGGCTGCGCAGGTAATCGGGCAAACCATCCTGATAATACCACTCGTCGCGCTCGCCGCTGGCCGCATCGAGCAGACTCACCTTCAGCCCGGCGCACAGCACCGCCTTGGCGCGCAGCAAGTGGCGCAAGGCGCGCAGGTTGAACTTGATGGTGTCGAAATACCTGGAGTCGGGCCAGAACCGCAGCCGCGTGCCGGTGTTGCGTTTGCCGACGTTGCCGACGATGTCGAGCGTGGAATCGGTGAAGCCGTCGCGGAACGCCATCCGGTATTCGTTG
Source organism: Lysobacterales bacterium CG_4_10_14_3_um_filter_64_11 (assembly GCA_002782905.1). GTDB lineage: Bacteria > Pseudomonadota > Gammaproteobacteria > Xanthomonadales > Xanthomonadaceae. The sequence goes on along the minus strand of PFJA01000298.1, from coordinate 24,773 downwards.
CCATTGCGGCGAATGAACACTTCCACCCGTGTGCTCAGGGCATTGACCACGCTGACGCCGACGCCGTGCAGGCCACCGGAAAAGGTGTAGTTTTTGCCGCTGAACTTGCCGCCGGCGTGCAGCCGGGTCAGGATCAACTCGATGCCGGGGATGCCTTCGTCAGGGTGGATGTCGACCGGCATGCCGCGGCCATCGTCGATCACCTCGCAACTGCCGTCGGCGAACAGCGTTACCTCGATGTTGCGCGCATGCCCGGCCAGTGCTTCGTCGACCGCGTTGTCCACCACTTCCTGCGCCAGGTGATTGGGACGGGTGGTGTCGGTGTACATGCCCGGCCGGCGCTTGACCGGGTCCAGCCCGGACAGGACTTCGATATCGGCGGAATCGTAACGGCTGCTCATGGTCGACGGGATCGCGGGAAAGGTGGCGAGGATGGCGGTATGGATCGGATCGGTCAAGGGCTGCGCTGTGCAGTGTGCTTGCTGGCGCGACATCGCGGCCAGCGCCAGCAACTCAACGCGATGGATGCGCCGGCCATGCCTCAGCGCAGGGCGCGCAGGCGCGGCGCCACCATCGGCACGCTGAGCATGGTGCTGGCCACCGCCATCAACAGCAACGCGGTGAAGGTGGTACTGCTGATCACCGCGCGATCGAGCAGGATGTTGGCAAAGATGATCATGATCAATGCCTTGGTTTGCAGCAGCCAACCGATGATCGTGGCCTCGCCCTTGCCCCAACCCAGCACCCGACCCGCCAGATGAGTGCCGAGCAGCTTGCCACCGACGCTGGCGAGCAACAGCAGTGCGGCGGCAGCGAACACCATCCAGCCGCCCATCGCCCACTGCGTGCGCAAGCCGGTGCTGAGAAAGAATACCGGCATCGCCACCAGCAGCAGGTGGTGGCGCAACAGATCCATGCGCTCACGGTTGAACCAGCGGCCATCCATCACCACGCCAGCGAGAAACGCTCCGACCATGTAATGCAGACCGGCCCAGTCGGCGGCCAAACCGCAGGCGGCGAGCCAGATCAGCGCCAGATACCAGCGGTCAGATTCGGGCAGCCGCACGAACGCGCGGCGCATCAGCAGGGTGGCGGCGGCAAAACCGAGCAGAAACTCCACCTGCCGACCGAGCCGGTCGAAATCGAGCAGGACCAGCGCCATCACCGCCCAGATCGCGATGTCATCGAGGCTGGCGTAGCGCAGCACACGCTGCCCCAATGGCTGGCGCAGGATATCGAGCTTTTCCATGAACAGAATCAGGATCGGCAGCGCGGTCACCGCGCACGCCATGCCGACGCCAGCGATGAACTGCCACGCGCTCGTCGACCCGCCCATCCAACTGCGGTCGTGCAGCAGCATCAGGCTGGCCGCCAGCGCGCCAAACAGCAACGGCGTACCCATCGCCAGACTGGCGGTGGTGGCGCTGTCGCGGCGTTTGGCCCACGCCTCGTGCAGATCGAGCTCGATCCCGGCGATCCATACGAACACCATCACCGCCCAGGCGGCGATGCCGGCCAGCGCCAGGCTGACCTGCGGGTTGAGCACCTGCCGGTAAAGTTCCGGATACGCCGTGCCGAGGATGCCCGGACCGAGCACGATGCCGGTGATGATCTGCACCACCACCAGCGGCGCGTAGTAGTCGGTGCGGCCCAGCCGCCAGATTGCATACGGTGCGCCGAGGATGACGATCATCGCAATCAGCAGGGTTTCGATCATGTCGTGGCCAAGTGATCAAGGGCGCTAGCAGTGCGGCAAGCATGCGCAATTTACCGCCACCGGCAGCACTGAATACGTATGCATGGCTGGTCGTCGGGTGCCGCGCCAGCCTACCATCGGGGGCTACAAAAAAGCGGGTAACCACCCGGCCAACCCGTATGCAAAAACGTAACGCGTAACCTGATGGGTGTTGAAGCCCAAGCGCTGGTTTCCCTCTCCCCCGGTAGCGGGGAAAGGGGCGAGGGTTCGGAACACGCATGGCCTCCATGTGCTTGCCCGAACCCTCATCCGGCCCTTCGGGCTACCTTCGCCCGGTGGGAGAAGGGCGGAGCCGAGTCCGGACATGTGCCGGACTCGGCGAGTCTGAAAAGTCCAGGATGGACTTGTTCAGACCATCCCAAGGCGATGCCAACGATGAGTTTCGGCATCAATCAGGTCGCACGAGACTCCTGGGAGGGAGCGATGAACCACAAACCGACGTTGTCGTTTTGGCAGATATGGAACATGTGTTTTGGGTTTCTCGGCATTCAGTTCGGGTTTGCTCTGCAAAACGCCAACGTCAGCCGTATCTTCCAGACCCTTGGCGCTGACGTCGATGAGCTGGCGATTCTGTGGATCGCCGCCCCACTGACCGGTTTGCTGGTGCAGCCAATCATCGGTTACGCCTCGGATCGCACCTGGGGGCGCTTTGGTCGCCGCCGTCCCTACTTCATGGTCGGCGCACTGCTGACCACGCTGGCGCTGCTGGTAATGCCCAACTCCTCGGTGCTGTGGGTGGCGGTAGGCACGCTGTGGGTGATGGATGCCTCGATCAACGTTTCGATGGAACCGTTTCGTGCGTTTGTCGGCGACCAGTTGCCGCCACGGCAGCGGCCCACCGGCTATGCGATGCAGAGCTTCTTCATCGGCATCGGCGCGGTGGTGGCCAGCGCCCTGCCGTGGCTGTTGACGCAGTACGGTGTCAGCAACACCGCCGCCGCTGGCTTGCTGCCCGATTCGGTGAAATATGCGTTTTATTACGGTGCCGTGGTGTTGCTGGCCGCCGTCAGTTGGACCGTATTCACCACCCGCGAATACCCGCCAGAGCAGCTGCGTGGGTTCAGTGACGCCAAGCCGGTGAGCCATCGTCCGGTTGCAGCCACAGCCGTGCGCGGGCGCGGGCTGGCCTGGTTGTTGCTGGGCGTGGGCGGCCTGGCTGCAGTCCGGTATTGGGCGCTGGACAAGCAACTGTTTGTTCTGGGAGGTGGTTTGAGCGCTTACGGCCTGGCGTTGCTGTATGTGTCGTACAGCCGCAGCCACAACATGCTGACCCAGATACTGGTTGACTTGCAGGACATGCCGGACGCCATGCGCCGCCTGGCGGTGGTGCAGTTCTTTTCGTGGTTGGCGCTGTTTGCGATGTGGATCTACACCACGCCGGCGGTGACCCAGATGCATTTTGGCAGCGCCGATACCGCATCGCAGGCCTACAACGATGGCGCCGACTGGGTCGGTGTGCTGTTTGCCGCCTACAATGGTTTTGCGGCGCTGGCGGCGCTGCTGATTCCCGTGCTGGTGCGCTGGCTGGGTTTGCGTTTGAGCCATCTGGTCAATCTCAGCCTCGGCGCCGCCGGCCTGCTGTCGATGCTGGTCATCCGCGACCCCGATTGGCTGCTGCTGTCGATGCTCGGCGTCGGCTTCGCCTGGGCCTCTATTCTGTCGCTGCCGTATGCCTTGCTGTCGGACTCGCTACCCGCCGAAAAAATGGGTGTGTACATGGGCATCTTCAATTTCTTCATCGTCATCCCGCAACTGGTCGCGGCCAGCCTGCTGGGCGTGGTGCTCAAACAGTTTTTCGCCGGGCAAGCGATCTACGCGCTGGCCATTGGCGGTGGCAGCCTGCTGATTGCCGGCGTGTGCGTGCTGCGGGTGCCTGATCCGAGTGGCGATGAACCCGCTGTGCCCGCTGCGATCAACACCGACGGCGTTTGATGGCAGCGTTGCCATGCGCAATGCCTGCCACGCGGCAGTGGTGCCCGCGACAGCAACGGTGGATTTGCGGCAATGCCGAGGTGTTGCCGGCCATCGCGTGGCGCCATCAACGCAGAAGGCCGCGTTGCGCGGCCTTCGGTGGTGCCCAGGAGAGGACTCGAACCTCCACGGTTTTACCCGCTAGTACCTGAAACTAGTGCGTCTACCAATTCCGCCACCTGGGCTCATCCCGCACGGGTCGGGAAGCCGCACACGATAGGGTCATTCGCTGCAAATGTCAATGCGTTTTTCAATCGATTGGCATCGGCTGGTGTACGATACCCGGATGACAAAACCACCACGAAAAAAAGCCGGCGGCAAAGCCGGCAAGAAAGCTCCCGCGTGGCTGCCGCAACCGGTGCCAGCGCTCAAATCCACACCACGCCACGCGCCGGCGGCTGACAAATCCACGCCTTCGCGTGCGGTGCATCCGGGCAAGGCACCCGATCCCCATGCACAGCGTGAGGCGATGCGTTACGAGCGGCCGATAGCCTCGCGTGAAGCCATCGTGGCGGTACTCGCCGATGATCCGATGCGTGCCGATCAGTTGGCCGACCATCTGGAATTGAACGCGCCGGATCGTTTCGAGGCACTGACCCGTCGCCTTGCGGCGATGGTGCGCGATGGCCAGTTGTTGATGAACCGGCGCGGTGCCTATGCCGTGGCCGAAAAGCTCGATCTGGTGCCCGGCACCGTTATCGCCAACCCCGAGGGGTTTGGCTTCCTGCGTCCGGATTCGGGTGCTGGCGACGATATATTCTTGCCGCCGTCCGAGTTGCGCAAAGCCATGCATGGTGATCGCGTACTGGTCAGCATTACCCGCATCGATCGTCGCGGTCGGCGCGAAGGCGTCATCGCCGAGGTGCTTGAGCGACGCCAGACCCGGGTGATGGGGCGCTTCGAGGAGCATGATGGCATCGGTTCGGTGTCGCCCGACGATCGCCGCATCCTGCATGACATCATCATTCCAATCGAAGCGCGCAATGCCGCGCGCAACGGCCAGTTGGTGGTGTGCGAAATCACTGAGCCGCCGCGGCGTGGGCGGCCACCTCTGGGGCGGGTGCTGGTGGTGCTTGGCGACAAGCTGACGCCATCGCAGGCGGTGCAGGCAGCGCTGCATGCGCACAATATTCCACATGAGTTTGCGCAGCCGGTGCTGGAACAGGCATCGGCGGTGGCATTGCAGGTTGAGGCGCAGGATATTGCCGGCCGTGTCGATTTGCGTGCCATGCCGTTGCTGACCATCGATGGCGAGGATGCCCGCGATTTTGATGACGCGGTGTGGTGCGAGCCAACCGGGCAAGCCGCGCAGCGACCAAACAAGGGCGGCTTCCGGCTGATCGTCGCGATCGCCGATGTGTCGCACTATGTGCGGCCCGGCACGCCGCTGGATGGTGAAGCCCAGCAACGTGCCACGTCGGTGTATTTCCCCGGATTTGTGGTACCGATGTTGCCGGAGACCTTGTCCAACGGCATCTGCTCGTTGAATCCGAAAATCGACCGTCTGTGTTTTGTCTGCGACATGCAGGTCGATTGCGACGGTCAGGTCGTGCAGTCGCGCTTTTACGAAGCGGTGATGCGCTCGCATGCGCGCCTGACCTACACCCAGGTGGCACAGGCATTGGCAGGCGACAGCGCCGAGGCAGTTGCCGCGGTCGGCGCGTCGATGCCACAGTTGCGCCATTTGCATCAACTGTACCAGGCGCTGGCGCAGGCCAGGCAAAAGCGTGGCGCCATCGAGTTTGAAACCTCCGAAGTGCGTTTTGTGCTCGGTGCCAGCGGCGAAGTGGTGCAGGCCGGCATGCTGCCGCGCAATGATGCCCACCGGCTGATTGAAGAATGCATGATTTCGGCCAACGTCGAGGCGGCCCGGTTTTTGCTGGCAAAAGGCATTCCGGCGCCGTTTCGCGTCCATGATCGCCCGCCGGAATCCAAATATGCCGAGTTGCAGGAGTTTCTTGCCGAGTTCGCACTCAAGTTGCCGCCGTGGGCCAAGGTGCGGCCGATGGATTACACCACTTTGCTGCGCAAAGTGCGTACCCGTGCGGATGCCGGTCTGATCGAATCGGTTTTGCTGCGCTCGCAGAGCCTGGCCGTGTACACGCCGGACAACATCGGCCACTTCGGTTTGGCGTTGGAAGCCTATGCCCATTTCACCTCACCGATCCGGCGTTATGCCGATTTGCTGACGCATCGCGCGATCAAGCACGCACTGGCCAATGGCGTGGCCGACAACTTTGGTTATGCCGCGCACGAGATCGCCCACCTGTCGCTGCAATGTTCCGAGCGTGGGCGCCGCGCCGACGATGCCACGCGCGAAGTGGATGAACGCTATCGCGCGGCCTGGATGGAGCAACACGTCGGTTCCGAATTCGACGGTGTCATTTCCGGAGTCACCAGTTTTGGCCTGTTCGTGGAGTTGGCCGAGTCCAAGGTGAACGGGCTGGTACACGTCACCCAGTTGCCCAACGATTACTATCATTTCGATCCGGTGCGCAAGCAGATGACCGGCGAACGTACCGGCGCCGCCTATCGTTTGGGCGATGCGGTTCGCATCCTGGTGCTGCGGGCCAGTATCGAAGATCGCAAGATCGACTTTCGGCTGGTGCTGCCGGCCGCTGCGGCGGTGGCTGCGGCCGTGGCAGGCAAGCGCAAGGCGCGCACCCGATGAGCACAGCGAGCCCCTGGATTGCCGGCATCAATGCCGTTGCCTCGGCGCTGGAGCACGACGCCGAGCACGTCAAGGAAGTGTTGATCGAAGCCGGTGGCCGCAACCCGCGGCTGACCGAGCTCGAGCAAATTGCCCGTGCCAAGGAAATCCCGGTGCGCCGGGTCAACGAGCAGGCGCTGAGTGGCGTTGCCGGCAAAGTGCGGCACCAGGGCGCGGCGGCACGCTATGCCGGTGCGCCGACGCTGGATGAAGCACAGTTGGCGGCGTTGCTCGACAACGCGGACCGTGCGCTGGTACTGGTGCTCGATGGGGTACAGGACCCGCACAATTTCGGCGCCTGTTTGCGCAGTGCCGCCGCCGCCGGCGTGAGCGTGGTAGTGGTGCCGCGTGATCGTGCGGCGGGCGTTACCGCCACGGTGCGTAAAACCTCGGCCGGCGCTGCCGACCGCCTGCCGATCGCGCAGGTCACCAATCTGGCGCGCACCTTGCGCAAGCTGCGTGATCAAGGGGTCTGGATTTACGGCCTTGATGGCAGTGCTGGCCGTCCGATTTACGACACCGATTTGTCCGGCCGTGTTGCTTTGGTGGTCGGTGGCGAGGCCGACGGCATGCGCCGACTCACGCGCGAGCATTGCGACGGCCTGGTCAGCATTCCGATGCCCGGCGATATCGAAAGCCTCAACGTTTCGGTTGCCGCCGGCGTCGCCTTGTTTGAAGCGGTTCGACAACGACGAGGTGTGCCATGACGCTGACCTGGTTTGACGTACTCGGTGTGCTTGGGGTGGTGCTGGTGCTGGGCGCCTATGGCGCGCTGCTGGCGCGGCGTTTGCGCGGTGATCGGGTGCTGTTCCCGCTGCTCAATCTGCTCGGCGCAGCGGCCATCACGGTATCGTTGCTCTACGATCAGGGGCTGAATGTGCCGGCCTTGATCATGCAGATTGCCTGGATTGCGATCAGCGGTTTCGGTGTGTATCGCAGCGTGATCGGCAACGCCGACGCATCGCGCGCCGGCGATTGATGATCCGGCACAAGCGGCACAACACCGCTTGGGCGATTGCTGGCTAAGGAAACTCTGATCAAGTCAGAGTTTCCGCAGGCCAGGGATGGCCTGCACGCGGATCGATCACGCAAGTGATTGATCCGGCGGAGCCGAGTCCGGACATGTGCCGGACTCGGCGAGCCTGAAAAGTCCAGGATGGACTTGTTCAGACCATCCCTAATCGCTATCGGCAACTGCGAAGCCGCCGTGCTGAGCCCGGACCGGTGCCGGACTCAGCGCGTGGGGAGGTCATCCGTGACCGGTTTGCTGGTGCCTCAGCGGGTACCGGTACGCGGGTTGCTGCGGCCGGTGTAGGGCTTGGCACCGGCGCCGGCATGGGCGTGGCGTGGCGCCTGGCCTGCCGGGCGGCGCGGATGGGCGTGACCAGCCGGACGCATACCGGGCCGCGAACCGGGACGTGCAGCAGTCGGAGCACCGCCGGTGCCATCCAGACGCAGCGGACGATTCGGTGCAAAGCCGGAAACATTGACCAGTTCGAGATCAGTTTTCAGCAGGCGCTGGATCGCACGCAGCAGGTTGGCTTCGGCCGACGACACCAGCGACAGCGCCAGACCCTCGGCGCCGGCACGGCCGGTACGGCCGATGCGGTGGATGTAATCCTCGGCAACCATCGGCAGATCGTAGTTGATCACCACCGGCAGGTTGTCGATGTCGAGGCCACGTGCGGCGATATCGGTGGCGACCATCACCGTGGCGCGGCCGGTCTTGAAATCGCGCAGGGCACGGGTACGCGCGCCCTGGGTCTTGTTGCCGTGAATGGCAACGGCCTTGATGCCGGCGGCTTCGATCTGCTCGCACAGACGGTCGGCACCATGTTTGGTACGGCTGAATACCAGCGTTTGCCGGCGCGAGTCCTCGCCCAGCAGGTGCAGCAGCAGGTCACGCTTGCGCGCGCCATCGACCGGATGCACGCGGTGGGTGACGGTTGCCGCAACCGAATTGCGTGCCGCTACCTGGATTTCCACCGGGTTGTGCATGAACTGCTGTGCCAGCAGCTTGATCGGCGCGTCGAACGTGGCCGAGAACAGCAAGGTCTGGCGCTGGTTCGGTACTTCCTGCAGGATGCGCTTGATCGCCGGCATGAAACCCATGTCGAGCATGCGATCGGCTTCATCGAGCACCAGGATTTCAATGCCCGAGAGGTCGGCGGTACGGCGATCCATATGATCGATCAGACGGCCCGGCGTGGCCACCAGCACATCAACGCCGCGGCGCAGCGCGTCGAACTGCGGACGCATGGCATTGCCGCCGTAGATTGCGGTGGAATTGACGCGCAAATGTTTGGCATAGCCGCGCAGGCTGTCATGAACCTGCACCGCCAGCTCGCGGGTTGGCGCCAGAATCAACGCGCGCGGCTTGCGCGAGCCGGTGTTGGGCTTGTTCACGAACAGCCGTTGCAACAGCGGCAATACAAACGCGGCGGTCTTGCCGGTGCCGGTCTGCGCGCCGGCAAGCAGGTCGTGGCCCGCCATCGCTTGCGGGATGGCTTCGCTCTGAATGGTGGTAGGGCTGGTGTAGCCTTGTTCGGACACAGCACGCAACAACGCGGGCGCAAGCCCGAGCGATTCAAACGACATGATGAAGCTCCTGATGAATGACCCGGAGCGTTCCCGTCGAGAATCCGCGCTGCGAGTATGTACTGACGTTCAGTGCCGGTGGCACCCGATCCGTTTGCTGGCCCGCGCGCCGTGCGGTGTGTGGGTCGCTGAAACCGGTCGGCGCAGAACGCGGATCGGAGGCGATAGCCAAAGGGGAATACGACAGGCGCTGGCAATAAGCCCGCTCAGTATACGCAGGTAGCCAGGCAATAGCCAGCGAATTGAAGCTGCGGCTCGACAGAGCCGGGACCACGGGACCTCGGGACCTCGGACCTCGGACCTCGGACCTCGGACCTCGGGAGGACAAGCGTGCGGGGTGCAAGCGTCCAGCGTTACCGCCCGGTTCCGCCGCTGCGCGGCTTGAACCGACCTACGCTTTGGGTCGCGTGGTTCCGGGTCCGGCTTTATCCAGCCCCGCGCACTCGCAACACCCCTCAGTCGGCCGCCGCCGGGCGTCGCCACACCAGCACATCACAGGGCGCGTGGCTGACCGCATGCTGGGTGGTCGAGCCGAGCAGGCCGGCCTCCCAGCGCGTCTTGCCATGGCCGCCAAGCGCCAGCAGTTCGGCATGGACCTCGCCGACGAAGACATCGAGTTGTTGGTCCGGATTGCCATCGCGCACAACCGTGTGCAAGGTGGTCTGGGCGTTGACGGCAGCCAGTCGCTGGCGAATGTCGGTGAGCTGTTCGCGCGCATGCTCGCGATCCTTGCCCTGCATACGCTCGAGTTCCGCGGCTGGCAGGGTTTCCCGCGCCAGATCGTTGTCGAATACTGACTCGAACGCGTGGACCACGTGCAGTGTGCCGGTGGGCGCGAGCTGCAAAGCCATGGTCGCGGCGGCCATGGCATCATCGGAAAAGTCGGTCGCGGCAACCGTATTGGTGTACGCCGTGTCGCCGGGCAGGCGCACCACCAAAACCGGAACCTGGCTGGAACGCACCACATTTTGCGCGGTCGAGCCGAGCAGGCGCTGCACCAGGCCGGAAGACCCGGAGGCGCCGATCACAACCAGATCGGCGTTGCTGGCGGCGGCATGGCGCGCGATTTGGCGATGTGCCGGGCCGACCTCGAGGTTGGCATTGACCTCGATCGCGTGATCGGCGGCGAGCCGGGCACGGCTGCGTTCGAGCTGATCGCGTACGCCATCCATGAACATCTTCTCGCCGATCCAGGCGCCGCCACCCGGGTCGCCCCACGCCGGCATCACTGGCGCGGCATCAAAGGTATGCACCAGTTCCAGACGGGCGTGGTGTGCCTTGGCGATCTGCACCGCGCGCTCCAGTGCCCGTTCGGCGGCGGCGGAGAAGTCGGTAGCGGCGAGGATGACCTGGAGCCGGTCGGCATTTGCGGTGCTGTTCATGGCCTGCCCTCACGGATGAGATGCCCATTGTGCACCGCCGCGGCGGCGAAGGCATGATGCCCTGCAACGCCGAGTCCGCACCGGTGCCGGACTCGGCGCGTCTGAAACGCCCACGGTGGACGCGTTCAGCGCATCCTGCGAACGGATATGCGGCACAATGCGCACCGACCTTGACCGCTGCGAACGCCATGTCATCCGCATCCCCCGAGCAGGCCACCCATCTTGCCGACGATCAGCCGATACCCCCGGCCACTCGGCGCTTTTCGATCGTGCACGAATTGGTGCGGCAGAATGCGCTGGCGCTGGTCAGTTTGTTCATCGCCTTGTTTGGTCTCGGCTACAACACCTGGCGCAATGAAACCACCGAGCACCATCGCAATGTGCGGCAGTCGGCATTTATCGCCCTGGATGCGCTGGGCGAGGTGCAACAACTGGCCGACACCCGGTTTTTTGGCGCCGAGCACAGCGAAGCCAACCGGATCGCCATTTGGGGGCGGGTGACCTTGGTCCGCGATATCGCCACGCTGGTGTCGGCCGATACCGCCGAGCGGGCCGATGCGCTGTTTGCGGCCTGGTCCGGCAACGCGGCGGCGTTCGACAACGGCGATGCCGAGGCCGAGCGCGCGGTGGCTGTCGCCATTCGCGAGGCGCGTGCGCAGGTGCTCGCGGATTTGCAGCGCCTGCGTTGATATCCGCTGGCCGGTAGCGCTGGCGATCAATCGATCACGCGCCGCGAAAAACGGTAGTTGTGGTTCCAGTACGGGTTGTTCAACGCATCCAGACGCACGGTGCCGCCTTCGTTCGGGGCATGCACGAAGCGGCCGTTGCCGACATAGATGCCGACGTGGCTTGGCACATCGCGTTCGCCGAAAAATACCAGATCACCGGTGCGCAGGGCATCGCGCATTACGCTTCGGGCATGCATCGTGGCCATCTGCGCGGTGGTCCGCGGTAGCTGCATATCGGCCGCGTCGGCGTAGACAAAGGTGACCAGACCGCTGCAATCAAAACCGCCGAGCGGGGTGTTGCCGCCGTAAACATACGGTGTGCCGACCAGGCCCAGCGCGCGCAAGGTGACCTCGTTGGCGCGCTGTGTTGCCGCGCTGAGGGTCGCGGCGACGGGAGCGCCTGGCGGGAGTCCGGTTTCGGGCGCACTGGCGCAGGCCGCCAGCACGCTGAGCAACAGCCATGCCGAGGCAGTGCGGCCACGGGCTGGCGTTGCCGTGGTGTGATCCGGATAATGCGCGGATTGTGCGGCGCACCTTGCGTCCAACCCAGGACTGGCATGCAAATCGAGGACAATCACGTTGTGCGTTTTCATTATTCGGTCACTCCGGTGGGCGAGCCCGAGGCGAGCGAATCCTCGTTCGAGGCTGAGCCGGTCGCCGTGCTGATCGGTCATGGCAACATCATCCCCGGGCTGGAGCAGGCGCTCAAGGGGCATCGGGTTGACGATCGTTTCCAAGTCACAGTGCCGGCAGCGCAGGCGTACGGCGAACGCCGCGAAGCGATGACGCAACGCATTGCGAAAAAGCATTTCGCGGCGGCCGCAACCTTGAAGCCGGGCCAGCAAACGCAGTTGGCAACCCGATTCGGGCCACGCCCGGTCACCGTGCTCAAAGTGGGGCTGACCTCGGTGGATGTCGATCTCAACCATCCGTTGGCCGGGCAGTCGCTACAGTTCGACATTCAGGTGGTCGCGGTGCGAGCGGCCACGGCCGATGAACGCACGCATGGCCACGCCCATGGCGAGGGTGGCCACGCCCATGGCTGAACGGCGGGCAGCCGCCAATCGTGCGGCCAGCAGGTTGGCGGGCTTGACCGAGCGGAGCGAGGGAAAACTGGTTTGAGGCAGATTTTTTGCTCGTTTGCGGTGTGAGCAGGGCACTTTGACGGGAAAGAGCGGCAAATCTGACCCATCTCGGCTTTTCCGCAGTCGATCAGCGTCACGTCCGACCGCCTGCTCGAAAAAGGTATGGCTAAACCCAGCCGTTCAGTCTACACTGTACATTGTGTCACCAGTATTTCAGTGTGATAGGGTGTCTGCGCGTTTTGAGCTGCATCAAGGGCTTTCGACTGTGTGGTGCCGCACAGTGTGCGGAAAAATGGAACTTCAAGGGCAGGAAACCGGTCTATCCGGGCTGGGAGCTTGCACGGGCAGAACGCTAGACGCTGAAACAATGTTTCTTTGTCGTGGCGTTCAAGGTTATGATGAGTTCAGATTAACCTTGCTGCCACGCCGCGCAACGGGCGGTTTAGCGTTTGCATATGTCTAACAGGTCTACGCCAATGAAGCCAACGGGGACAACGGGGTCTCTTCCAATCCGGTATCAGGGTTTCGGCAGTCTTGTCGAAGCACTGGAGTATGCCGCGCAGGGAGAATCTGGCTACAACTTCTACAATGGCCGCGGCGAACTGCACGCGGTGCTGAGTTACGCCGATTTGCGCGACGAGGCGAAAATCCTGGCGCGGCGGCTGCTCGGCCTTGGCTGCCCGCGCGGCTCGCGGGTGGCGATCATCGGTGAAACCGATCCGCTGTTCCATCGCTTCTTCTTTGCTTGCCAGTATGCCGGGTATGTGCCGGTGGCACTGCCGTCGAGCGTGCAGATCGGTGCCCGCAACGCCTACGTCCAGCAGATTCGGCGCATGCTGCAGTCGTGCGACGCGCAGATGGCGGTGTCGCCGGAGTCGCACGTCGGCTTTTTGCTGGAAGCCGCCGCACCGCTCAATCTCACCTGCTGCGGCTTGCCCTCGGCATTCGACGCCGTTGCCCAAGCCGACGGCGATCTGCTGCCGATGGATGGCGACGAACTGGCTTATCTGCAATACACCTCGGGCAGCACGCGCTTTCCGCGCGGCGTGGCGATCACCCAGAAAGTTGCCTTGGCCAACCTCTCCGAAATCGCCATCCACGGCCTGAAGGTCAGGGACGGCGATCGCATGGTTTCATGGCTGCCGCTGTACCACGACATGGGCCTGGTCGGCTTTTTGCTGGTGCCGCTGGCAACCCAGATGTCGGTCGATTACCTCAGCCCGCGCACGTTCGCCATGCGCCCACGCCTGTGGCTCAAACTGATCTCGGAAAATCGCGGCACCATTTCGTCCAGTCCGCCGTTCGGTTACGCGTTGTGCGCCAAGCGCCTGCGCTGGTCGGATTGCGATCGTTACGATTTGAGTTCGTGGCGGGTGGCGTGCGTCGGTGCCGAGCGCATCCATGCCGAACCGCTGGAAAAGTTCGCCGAGTTGCTCAAGCCCAACGGGTTCAAACCCGAAGCCTGGGTTGCCTGTTACGGCATGGCCGAGTGCACGCTGGCGGTCAGCTTCGCGCCGCTGGGCGCCGGGCTGGAAATCGACGTTGTCGACAAGGAACTGATGTACAGCACCGGCCTGGCCAAGGCGTTGCCGCTCGATCAGCGTGACCTTGACCACACCTTGTCGTTCGTCGATTGCGGTGAGCTGATGCCGAGCTATCAGATGGCGATCCGCGACCCCGAAGGCAACGCGTTGGGTGAGCGTCAGTGTGGCCACATCTGGGTCAAGGGCAGCAGCGTGATGACCGGCTACTTCCAGGATCCGGAAGCCACCGCTGAAGTCATGACGGCCGATGGCTGGCTCAACACCGGCGATATCGGCTACCGCGTCGGCGCGCGGCTGATGGTTACCGCGCGCCACAAAGACGTCATCATCATCAACGGCCGCAACATCTGGCCGCAGGATCTCGAGCACCTGGCGGAAGAGGTTGAAGGCGTGCGTTATGGCCACGTCTCGGCGTTCGCGGCGCCCGGCCCTGACGGCACCGACATGGCGGTGCTGGTGACCGAGTCGCACGAGTCCAATCCGGCCAATCAGCAGCGTTTGATCGATGAGATCAAGACGCAGATCCAGATCCACTTTGGCATCGTCTGCCATGTCGATCTGGTGCCGAGTGGCACGCTGCCGCGCACCTCATCGGGCAAGCTGTCGCGCTCGCAGACCAAGCGCGATTTTGTCGCCCGGCAATCGTGGGCCGAAGTCAACGATGACCTGCTGCCAGCCGTCGCCGAGGCGAATGGCTGAGTTCAAAATCGCCGATTCCGGCAAGGCTGATTCGAGCAGGGGTCTGGTCGCGCTTACCGGCGCGACCGGCTTCGTTGGCCAGCGTCTGCAATCGCGCCTGCTGGAATCGGGTTATCGGGTGCGCGCGCTGGTGCGGCCCGGTTCGCCGCGTGCCGGGCAATTGCTGGCTGGCTGTGAAGCGATCGCGGTGCGTCTGGATGATACCGCTGGGTTGCGCGATGCGCTGGCTGATGTTTCGGCACTGGTGTATTGCGCCGGCAGTGTGCGCGGCCGGGTGACCGACGATTTTCGTGCCGCCAACGTGGATGGCGTGCAACAGGTTGCCGAGGCGTTGCATCGCCACCCACAATCGCCACCGCTGTTGCTGGTGTCGTCGCTGGCGGCCAGCCGGCCCCACGTTTCCGATTACGCACTGAGCAAGCACGAAGGCGAGAGGGTTTTGCACGCGCGCCCGGAACTGCCGTGGACCATCATCCGACCGCCGGCCCTGTACGGCCCGGGTGATCAGGAAATGCTGCCGTTGCTGCGCTGGTTGCGGCGTGGTATCGCGCCGGTAACCGGGCCGCTCGATCAGCGCCTGTCGCTGCTGCACGTCGATGATTTTGCCGATGCCGTGCAGCGCTGGCTGCTGGTATCCGCGCGCTGTCGTCAGCAAACCTATGCTCTCGATGACGGCACGCCGGGTGGTTACGACTGGCCGGCGATGGGGCGTGCCGTTGCCGGCCGCACCGTGCGTTTGCTGCCGATCCCCGCCAGCGTGCTGCGCAGTGCCGGCGCGATCAACAGCCTGTTATCCTTGGCGCTCGGCTACGCGCCGATGTTGACGGCCGGCAAAGTGCGTGAATTGCAGCAGGCCGATTGGCTGGGCGACAACCGCGCATTTGAGGCGGCTACCGGCTGGCGGCCGCGGATCGATCTGGCCACCGGCGCGCAGCGTCTGTTTGCGCCAGTGCCGCGCGAGTGATTGCTTATTTTCTGGAAGAGAATCCATGGTTACCTCGATACAACAAACCTTGTTGACGATGCTGGGCAAGCACATCACCGATGGTCGAACGCTCGGCGTCGACACCGATTTCGTTTCGGGTCTTGGGCTCGAGTCGATACAGGTGATGGAGTTTGTGATGGAAGTGGAAGAGCGTTTTGATATCGCCATCGACCTCGACACGTTGTCCAACGTCCGTTCGGTCGCGGGTTTGGCGGCGATCGTCGCCAAGCTCGCCGGAGATCAGGCATGAGCACGCCCGGCCTGCTCGACAAGTTCGCGCCCGTTGCCGCGTTGCGCGATGCCCTGGCAGCCACTGGCCGCAACCCGACCGGTCTGGTGACCGAGCGCCTGCTATCGCCGACGCTGGGTATCATCGAGGGCCGCGAAACGATATTGGCCGGCACCAACAACTATCTCGGCCTCACCTTCGATCCGGCCTGCATCGCTGCGGGCAAGAAAGCGCTCGACGAGTTTGGTACCGGCACCACCGGTTCGCGCATGGCCAATGGCAGTTTTGCCTTGCATCAGGCGCTGGAAGCGGAAATGGCCGCGTTCTATGGGCAACGTCACGGCATGGTGTTTTCCACCGGTTATGCCGCCAATCTGGGCATGTTGTCGGCCTTGCTGGGTGCCGGTGACGCGGTGCTGCTCGACGCCGATGCGCACGCCAGCCTGTACGATGGCTGCCGCATGAGTGGAGCGCAAATCTTCCGCTTTCGGCACAACGACACCGCCGCGCTGGAATCGCGTCTGCGCCGGCTGGGCGAGCAGTCAAGACGTGCGCTGATCGTGGTCGAAGGCCTGTACAGCGTGTTTGGCGATGTTGCGCCGCTGGCCGAAATGATCAAGCTCAAGCACGCCTACGGTGCCTACTTGCTGGTTGACGAAGCGCATTCGCTGGGTGTCTATGGCGCTACCGGGCGCGGTGTGGCGCAGGCCCAGGGGGTCGAGGACGATGTCGATTTCACCGTTGGCACATTCAGCAAAAGCCTCGGCGCAACCGGTGGCTATTGCGTCAGCAACAACCCGGTGCTGCCACTGATTCGCTATACCAGCCGGCCGTTCATTTTCACCGCGTCGGCCAGCCCGTCGGTGGTTGCGACCACGCGTGAGGCGCTGCGTCAGGTACGCGAACGCCCCGAGTTGCGCACCCGGATCTGGGCCAACGCGAACCGCCTTTACGCCGCGTTCCAGGAAATGGCTCTCCAACTGGGTTGTAGCGTGCCCAGCCCGGTGCTGGCGGTGCGCTTCAGCCAGCGCGACGAAGCGTTTGCCTGCTGGCAGGGTTTGATCGAAGCGGGCGTGTACACCAACCTGATGGTGCCGCCGGCATCGCCCGATGGCAGCAGTTTGCTGCGCGTGAGCGTGAGTGCGGCGCATACGCCCGAGCAGGTCGAGCAGATCATCGCCGCGTTTGCCAAGGTGGTGCTGCCGGTGCAGCAGGCTCGCGCCGAGGCGGTTTCCGCCGCCTGAGCGCCTGCGCGACAACCCTCATGGCGCGGGTGGCAGCTCGCTCCGGCCGCGCTTGCTGCCGCGAATCAGCAACACCATGGCGAGCGGTGGCAGAGCAGCCGCAACGCTGGCTGCCACACCGGCACCGATCAGGCCGAGCCACGATGTCAGTGCGACAAACGCGACCAGATAGACGGCGGCGGAAACGGCATAGATGCGCAACACCTTGGCCGCGTGACCGATCGCATAGGCCGCCGAACGCAGCGACGAGGACACCAGATCGAAGGTGGCAGCCAACAGCATCAGCGTGAGCACGGGCGCTGCGGCGACAAAATCCTTGCCGATCAGTGCCGCCAGAAGATTATCGCCAAGCACGTAGCCGACGGCCACGAACAGCAGGCCGAAGCCGCCGCCCAGCAGCGCCGTACGGTAGGCGATGATGTCGAAAGCGGCACTGCCTTGATGCCAGGTGCGGGTCAGGTCGAGAAACACCACTTGGCGAATCAGCACGGCGGGTTTTGACAGCAAGCTGGAAAGCTCGCGCGCCAGCCGCAGCAGGCCCGCCTCGGCCGGCCCCAGCAGATAGCCGGCCAGCAACGTGGAAAGGTGCTTGCGCACCAGGTCCATGTTCGATTGCCAATAGGTCACCCACAAGAAACTGCGCAGACCGGCAAACTCCGCGAAATGCGCATCACCGGCCACCTCGCCCGCCGCTGGCGCGCCAATGCGTTGCCGGTATTCACGGCCACCCCGCCAACTCAGGTAGAGGTCCTCGCAGGCACCGGCAACGGCCCAGATTGCCACGAACACCGCCAGCGGCCCATCGAGCCACCAGGTGACCACCACCCCCAAAAAACGGATGCTGGGGCCAATCGTCATTTGCCGGCCAAGCACGTCGAACTGGTCGAACAAGCGCAAAATGCCGTTGGCGGTGCCGTTGCCCGAAGCCAGCAGGATCAGGCTGTATGACGCCAGCATCAGCACATGGTTGCGATCCATGCCCAGCGATGGCCCGACCAGGGGTGCCACCAGCAGGGCCAATGCGGTTGCCACCAGACTGGCGCGCCGATCCACGCGACGGCAGACCGTCACCAGACGGCGAAGGCTGCGGGTATCGCCGCCATCATGTGCCGGCACTCCGTAGCGCACGATTGCCTCGAAGCTCTGGAAATTGAGCATGCCGCGCATCAGCAGGGTATAAGCCTGCATCAGCATCACCATGCCGAACTCGGTCGGGCCGAGTGAGCGCGCCATCAGGGTAGTGGCACCCAGCGACATCAGCGCGGCAATGCCGCGGCCTCGCACGAGAAAGCCAAAATTGCCCAGTACCCGGCGCATCGGACTTTGTACGTTGGGTTTGGGGGCCGCTTCGCTCACGTGTGCTTCCGTTGGCTGCTAGTGGTGGTGCGTGGGCAAGGGCACGCGCTGAGCATGAAAGGTGCGCACGCGCTGACGGGCGCGCCAGCAGCCGGTCGGACTTGACCGATCGTAGCGCGGGGAAAGCCGGTTTGAGACAGATTTTTTGCTCTTTTGCGGTGTGAGCAGAGCTCTTTGACGAGAAAGAGCGGGAAATCTGACCGATCTCGGCTTTTCCGCAGTCGATCAGCGTCACGCCCGACAGGCTGCCAGTATAGGTAGCGCGCGGCCTGCGGTAAACTGCGTCGCCATGCGCCTGATCCACATCACCGACCCGCACCTGACCTCGCTCGCGGCGTGGTCGCTGAAAAGCCTGCGTGGCAAGCGCTGGCAGGGTTATCTGTCATGGCAGCGCAATCGGCAGCGGCAGCATCGCGCCGAGATGCTGGCGCACCTGCTGTCGGCGGTGCGTGCCGAGAACGCCGCGCACTGGTTGTTGACCGGTGATCTGGCGCAGATCGGTCTACCCGCCGAGATTGCGGCGGCGGGTGATTGGCTGCGGGCAGTGGCATCGCCCGATCAGCTTTTCCTGATTCCCGGCAACCACGATGTTTACGCCGCCGATTCGTGGCCTGCGATTTGCGCGCAGTGGGCCGACTACCTGCCTATCGACGCCGGCAGCGATCCGGCAGATCCTGCTGCGGCCTATCCGCTGTTGCGTGAATGCGGGGGTGTGGCATTGATCGGACTGAACTCCGCCGTGCCGACGGCGCCGTTTCTTGCCCGTGGTGCGTTGGGCAGCGCGCAGCGCGAGCGCCTGGCAGCGTTGCTGGCCGATGTGCATGGGCGCGGTTTGTTCAGTTGCGTGCTGATCCACCATCCACCATTGCCGCGCTTGACGCACTGGCGCAAAGCCTTGGCCGACGTTCGCGCGCTGCAAACGCTGATCAGCGAATTGCAACCCGGTATCGTGCTGCACGGGCACGAGCACCGCAATTTCGATTCGCGGTGCGGCGCGACCCGGGTGTTCGCCACTGCGTCGGCTTCCAGTGTCCGATTGCAGCATTTCGCATCCTACCGCGTGTTGGATTTGCACCATGATGCAAACGGCTGGAAGGTCAGCATGACCTTGAAGCAGTTTCAGCCCGGATCGCCGGGCACGTTCAGCGTGCGCGAGCAGCAGGTTTGGCAGCGGCGCTGGCCGGCAGTCAATGCGCCCGATGCAGCCCGCGCAGCGCCAGCGCCAGCAGCAACAACTCGGGCGCCATCGCCGCTACAAACGGATTGAGCTCGTACAGCATCGACAGATGTCCGATGATCTGTTCACTGAGGTAGAACGCCATGCCAATGCCGCCACCCAAGGCGATACGCTGGCCAACCGATACCGAGCGCAGCGAGCCCATCACGAACGGCAGGCCGAGCAGGGCCATGGCGATGATGCCGACCGGGATGCTGGCCATTTGCCAGAACGCGAGGCGGAATGGATGCGAGTTCAGGCGGTTGTTTTCGAGGCTGACGATGTAGTGCAGCAAATCGCCGGGCGACAGAGTGCTTGCCGGCTGGATCAGGTTTTCCAGTTGCGGCTCCGACAAAAAGCTGCGCCAGATGCGGCGATCCTCCACTGTGGTGGTTGCATTTTGTGCGTGAATCTCGCTCTCGGTGACGTTGTACAGCAACCATTCCTCGCGATTGACGATATCGGCGCGTTCGGCGCGGATCAAACCGATCAAGCGATCCTGCTCATCGAGTTCATAGATCTCCAGATCGGTGGGAATGCGGCCCATTACCACTTCGCCGACGCGCAGCAGGCGGCCGCCGGTGCGGGTCCAGAACTCCGAATTGGTGCCTTCCACGTTGGTTTGCGTTACTTCGGCGCGCAGCCGCAAGGCGCTGCGTTCCCAGAGCGGTATGCCCCAGGTTTGCGCGGCAAACGCGATGACCACCAGCGCCAACGCCGCGGCCGCCACTGGCCGTGCCAAGCGCGACGGCGACAGCCCGGCAGCGCGTGCGGCGGTCAGTTCGCGATGGTTGGCCATGGCGCCCAAACCGGTGAGGCAACCGAGCAGGGCGATCACCGGCAGGATGTCGAGCAACTGCCGTGGCAGGGTGAGCAGCACCACTTTCAACGCCGAGCCGGTGGTAAAGCTGCCCTGGCCGACATCTTCCAGTTGCTGGCTCAGTGCCAGAAAACTGAACAGCCCGGCCAGCAGCAGGAACACCGGCAACACACCGAGCAGGAATCCACGTGCCACGTAGCGATCAATCAGGCGCATGCGCGCTCACCGGCTTGCGATGCAACCATGTCCACCACGGCATGTACCAGACGATGATCGTCAGCGCCAACAGCCCGGGTACCCACATCAAAGTGGGTACCGTGCCTTGCTGGACACTGGTGCGGGTGATATCCAGCAGGTTGTAGTACAGCGTGTAAACCAGCAGTGCCACCAGCATCCGCGCGTAGCGGCCCTGGCGCGGCCGGCTGCGGCTCAGTGGTACCGCCAGCATCGCCAGCAACAGCGCCGACAGGGGGTTGGACAAGCGGCCCTCCAGTTCGGCGCGCTCACGCGGGCCGGTGGCTTTGGCGAGCTCACCATTGGACATCAGTTTTGGGCGATCGGTTACCGGTTCGGGCTGCTTGATGGGCAGCCGAATGGTGAATTGCGCAAACTGCGCGAACACATCGCGGCCCTGCGCGGTGCGTTTGAATACGCTGGCATCGCGCAACGCCAACTCGTGATGGGTACCGGTGACGTTGGCGATGAACGTGCCCCGCCGCGCCGAAATCACTTGCAGGCCTTCGCCATTGCGGGTGCGTACAAATACGCCTTGCAGCTTGTCCAGCGAGCCGCCAGTGGTTTCAATGAATACCGTGCGGCCGGCGTTGGCATAGCTGTAAAAGCGGCCGGCCTTGATGCGATCGATCTCTGAACTGGCTTCTGCCTCGGCTATCAGCGTGTACAGCGTGCGGTAGGCGAGTGGGCGCACCAGCGATGACAACAGCCCCACCACAATCGCCAATATCAGTGCCACCCGCAGCATCGGCATCACGATCTGCAACTCGCCCATGCCGGCGGCGCGCAGCGCGTCCATTTCAGAATCGTTGTACAGCCGGCCCATGGCCAGCATGACGGCAACATACAGCGCGATAGGCAACAGCACCTCCAGCGCAATCGCCGACTTGAGCAACGTCAATGTGGCGATCTGGCCGGCACTGAGCAGGCCCTGGCTGGCATCGGTAAGAAATACCGTCAGGCTGTAGGTCATGAACACGACCACCAGCACCACACTCACCGCAGCGAACGGGCCGGTTACTTCGCGTATCAAGTAACGGTTGATGATCAAACGCGTGAACTCCGAAGCGATGGAGGCCATCATGGCCGATGTCCGGATTCAGGCGGGCCGCGTGCCAGACGCTGCTATGATCGTCGCATCGGGCCGCGGGTTCAATCGATTTTGGAGTATGAGCGATGAAGCAATTGCGTGCGGGCACCGTTTTGTGTTCGCTGTTGCTGTTGCTGTTGCCGGCGTCAAGCCAGGCGGCCAAGTTCACCTTGCCGGCCGAACGGCCGATTGTGGTGCGTGCCGATGTGGTGGCCAACGATCCGGAGCAGAACGTCACGCGCTTGCGGGGCAATTTTTCGATCGAGGGTTCCGACTGGCCGATGCAGGCTGATCAGGCCACGGTGTATGGGCCACTGGAAAACCCAACCCGGGTGCTGGTGACCGGCAACCCGGCACGGATCTGGGTGAAGAACAACGGCATCGAGCGTGATGTGGCGGCGCAAGCCAATGAAATCGAATACGCACGCAACCTGGAGGTGCTGCGGCTGCGCGGCAACGCGCAACTGGTGCAGGGTGGGCGACGCTCGCTGGCGGGCGAGTATTTCGAATACGACCTGAAAGCCGACAAGGTAAGCCAGGGCGGCCCGGTGCGGATCAGCATCCTGCCGGCCAAGGCCGCAGCCAACGCCACGCAGGACGCCGCAGCGGTGCCGCCCGAGCAGCAACCGCGATAGCACTACACGGGCAGCACGATCGAGGCTGCTGGCGTGCGGCGCCGAGTCGGCTCAGGCGGCCTCGGCCTCGGCCTTGCGTGGGCCGTTGAGCAGCGCGTCGCGCACCTGCGCGATCACCAGATCCACTTCCGCCGAGGTGACCGCGAAATGCGGGGTGAAGCGCAACGAATTGGCGCCGCCATGGATCACGCCAATACCGCGTTCGCGCAGATATTCTTCGCTCGAACCGGTGCCGTAACACTTGAACGCATCGGACAGCTCGCACGAAAACAGCAGGCCGGTGCCTTGCACTTTGGTAATCAGCCCGCCCAGCTCGGTCTTCAGCGCATTGAGCTTGCTGACAAACTCGGCACCGCGTTCGCGGATATTGGCGCGCAGCTCCGGGGTGATGCCTTCGAGCACCGCCACGGCCACGTCCATGGCGCGCGGGTTGGTGGTCATGGTGTTGCCATACACACCCTTGCGATAGAGGCCGGCAGCGCGTTCGTTGACCGCCAGTACCGACAGCGGATACTGGCCGGCATTGAGGGCCTTGGAGAAAGTTTCCATGTCCGGCGGTTCGACCCCTTCGAAGCCGGGGTAATCGATGATCGAGAGCACCCCATGCGCACGCAAGCCCGCCTGGATCGAGTCGACCAACAGCAGGGTGCCGTGTTCGCGGGTCAGTTTGCGCGCCGCGCTGTAGAACTCCGGGGTAACCTGCCGGCCCGGATCGCCTTCACCCATCACCGGCTCAAGAAACATCGCCTCGATATACCAGCCATTGGCGTCGGCATCGGCGAACGCCTGCTGCAAGTGCTCCACCGAATACGGCGTGATGGTGATCAGTTGCGGCTCGTGGTGTTTCCAACTCGCCAGATGCTTGGCATAGGTTGGCCGGCTTGAATCCGAATACAGTGCCGGCAGCTCGGTGCGGCCATGAAAGGCGCCCTTGACCGCGATGCGCTTGACCTTTTTGCCGGCATGGCGGCCATCCGGATCGGTATGTAGCTTGCTGTTGACATCGGCGATGCGGCCTGCCAATGACACCGACTCGGAACCGGAGTTCAGGCACAGGAACCGGGCATATGGGCAGCCGCCACGGCTGCGGCCCAGTTCGCGGCGTAGCGCACGTTCCAGCCGCAACTGCGACAGGTTTGGCGTCATCACATTGGCCATCACTTGCGGCCGGCTCATGGCTTCGAGCACCGCCGCCGGCGTGTGGCCGGCGCCGAGCATGCCGTAACCGCCGTTGTCGTGGATCACGGCACCCTTCAAGGTGACGAGCCATGGCCCGCGCGCGGCCAGCGCGACGTAGGGATTGACCACGTCGTCGGGGTAAAAATTGACGAAGCCAGCTTGTACGGCAGCCGTCTGGGTCACCTCGTCGGCGCGCAGAATGTCTTCGAACTCGCCGCCGCACAGGGCCAGAAACTGTTCGTGCGCGGCATCGACGGCGGCAACCAGGTCAGGAAACCGTGCGGCCAAGCGCTCCAGCGTGGCGTCATCCAGGCCGCGGGTGCGGATTGCGCCGCCGTAGCTGCGCAACGCGTTGAGTTTGCTCAAAAGCGACTGCGAAGGGTGCTGGCTCATGCTCGGTCTCCCACGATCAAGGTTGGTATGCGGGCCGTTCGCCGCCTTGTTGCGAGGCGGTGCATGGCTGCATAAATAATTAAAAAACAGTAAGTTACTGCCAATAATAACACGGGCCGGGCGGCGACATAACCCCTTGCGATGCTCTGAACAAGCGGTCATTGCAAGGAGCGAGGCGACGCGGCAATCGAGAAATATTCAGAGAATCATGATGCTGAATTGCTTCGCTGCGCTGGCAATGGCAAAGACCTGGGCGTGTGCAGAGGCCCCTCGGGCAAACCGGCGCCGGTGCGCCCCCGCCGGGTGCCGCTCACAGCAGATCGCCACCGGCGGAAAGCTGGCTCTCCATGCGATCGCCGACGCCGCCCAATTCCAGAATCAGGCGATCGATCTCGGCCGCGGTGAGGATTGCATAAGGCCGGTTTTCGCACAGGTGCAGGTAGGGCACGCCGTCGAGTTCGCTGACCGCCAGATAGCCGGTGTGGCTTTGCCAGTTGAAGCGCAGCGCACGCTTGGCATCCATGCCGGTGATCGGTGCCACCGCGGTGCTGAAACGCAGGTAGTGGCGGCCGTCTTCATCCTCGATTTCCGACATGAACAGGCTCTGGTGGCGCTGGCCATCCTGCAGCGAAAGCTCCACACACAACAAAAACGGTTCGTTGGTGGTAACCAGATAGTTGCCAGCCACATGGTTGCGAATCTGCTCGAAGGTACGCATAGGGGTCTCGTGACGGATGCCGTGGGTGAGCGATTGTAACGCTTCGTCCGACGCCGGCCGAACGCGGTGCGTGCGTGGCAGCGCCGGCTACCCCCTCGACCGCTTCGCGGTTGCGCGCGGCTTCGCCCCGACACTTCGCCGCTACGCGTTTTCGCTTCATCCCACCGACAGCTCGCAATGTGCCGTGGTAGCCCGGGTAGA
>PFJA01000011.1:2432-7487 GCA_002782905.1 Lysobacterales bacterium CG_4_10_14_3_um_filter_64_11 | reverse complement strand
CGGCGCGAAGTGCGGAATCAGCAGCCGGTGGTGGTGATCGCGCTGATCAACGCACCCGAACCAGCCGTCCCTGCCGCATTCGACGGCCGGTAGGTGAACGAGCAATTGGCCACGTTGGTGCCGCCATTGACTCGAATCGTCAGAACCGAGCCGATACCGCCGCCGCCACCTATCACCGAATAACCCTCTGCCGTCAGCGCCGCAGTGGTAATCGGCGATACGTTGGTCAAACCCGCCGCCGCAATGATACTGGCCAGTGTGGCCTGCGGATAGAGGTTCACCAAAGCGATGGCGCCGGTTTCGGTACAGACGTTACCGGTACCCGCCGGCAAGGCATTGACTGTCAGATTGGTGCCGGTTGCCGGACATGCCTGCGCACCTTGCCCCGCCCGCGCCAACGCCGAGCCATGCACCAGCGCCGCCGCCGCCTGCACCGCACCGCGTGCGGCGTTGAGCTTGGCGATGCGGGCATCGGTTTGCAGGTTGACGAAACGCGGCAGCGCCACCGCCGCCAAGATGCCGAGAATGACGATGACCACGATCAACTCGATCAGGGTGAAACCTTTGCTCTTGTTGCGATTCATGAGATTCTCCTGTTGCACAGATGGGCCGCAGCCCGGAATGGTGCCCGTGCGGACACCGCACGCACACCGCCTGCCGCAGCAAGCTTGATGCACGTTGCCATGATTATGCCGTAACGGATTGATCGATAACCGTGACGTAGCACGCAATCCGACCAACGGTCGTTCGCGATTCAGCAACGGTCGCCACCGGCCCTGCCTGCGAAAACCGCTCAATGGGTAGGATGGGTAGAGCGCAGCGAAACCCATCAACCCGGTTGCGCACGCGTGTTGTGATGGGTTTTGCTCACTACGCGACCCCGGGTTTCGCTGGCTGCGCTCAACCCGGGCTACCCCACCACAGGCACACCGCCAGCACCGAGGCGCCGCTACCCGGGACCGTACACCCACTCACGCGGCCGCATGAAAATCGTGCCACCACGCGATCCCGGGTTTCGCTGGCTGCGCTCAACCCGGGCTACCCCACCACAGGCACAGCGCCAGCACCAGCAACAGCGCACCGATCACGCGGCCGTACAGCACTTGCGATAGCAGCCGTTGCCAGCCGGGAACGAGCAACGGCCGATGCGCCCACTGCTCCAGCGGTTTGAGCGCGCTCGGGCGGATTGCCAACAAGATGCCCACCGCAAACGCCAGCAATGCGCCAAAAAACAACAGCAATTGCAGCACGTAAGCGAGCGTGTCGCGGACCACGGCGTCGGCAATGCCGGCGAGCAACAGGCCCTGCACCGCCTGCGCGGAATACGCAAACACCAGGAAATACAGGATATAGATCGCGCCGACAACCACCGCCATGCCGAGCACACGGTGATGCCGGTAAAAACCGCGCTCCAGCGAGATACCCGGCGAACCGGTCGCAACCGCCTCATCGGCCAACACTTGCAAGCGCGCAACCAGCCATGCCGGTGCCCACAGCAGCAATGCGCCGGTGCCAGCGAGCAACCCGGCAACCAGTTTCGCCAGCAGGCCCAGCGCCAACAGCACCATGCTCATCGTTGCCGCGCCATCTGGGTGAGGTCCCACATCGGCAGGAACACGCCGAGCGCCAGCACCAGCACCATGGCACCAATCACCACGGTGAGAATCGGCTCGATCACTGCCGACAGATTGGCGATGTCGTATTCGACTTCGCGGTCATAGAAATCGGCGACATCGCGCATCATCACATCCACGCGTCCGGTTTCCTCGCCCACCGCGATCATCTGCAGGATCACCGGCGTGAAAATGCCGGTGTGCTCGGCGCTGCGCAGCAGGCTGTCGCCGCGCTCGATGCCGGTACGCATCGCCACGATCTTGCCGATCAGGTAGGCGTTATCCGATGCATACGCCACCGCGTTGATCGCCTGGGTAATCGGCACACCGGCACCCAGAGTGATGGCGAACGCCCGCGTTGCGCGCGCCAGGCTGGCGCGCATCAGAATGTCGCCGACCTTGGGTATACCGAGCTTGCTGCGGTCCCACCAATAACCACCGGCTTCGGTGCTGATCCACCGGCGCAGTGCAACGAAGGCGGCAACCATCAGCAACGCGATCTGCCACCACCAGGCGGCGGCAAACTCGGACAGCGCGAGGATCAGCTTGGTTGGCCACGGCAGTTCCAGTTGCGCCCCGGCAAACACCTTGGCGAACGCCGGGATCACCATCACCGTCAGCACCCCGACCGCGATGATGATGGCGATGATCACAAAGCTGGGGTAACGCATCGCCGCCTTGATGCGATCGATGGTGACTTTGTCGCGATCGAGGTATTCGTACATGTTGAGAAAGGCTTCGTCGGTACGACCGGTCAACTCGCCAACGCGCAGCATCGACAGGTACAGCGGACTGAAGATATCGGCATGATGAGCGAAGCTGGCCGCTATATCGTTGCCCGAATCCAGGCTGCCGATGATGTCGGTGAGCACATCGCGAAAACGCACATTGGCGGTGGAATCGCGCAGCCGCGACAGCGACTGGATCACCGGCACGCCGGCATGCAGCAGGCTGTACATCTGCCGCGAAAACAGAATCAGTTCGTTCAACCCCGGTTTGCGCGCCTGCAGGCGATACACAATCGACTTGAGCGGGTTATAGGGCTCGACATCCTCACGCACATCGACCGGCACCAGCTTCCACTCGTGCAGTTGCGCCAGGGCAGTATCGATGTCGGCAGCCTCCATGCGGCCATCGTGCATCTGACCGCTGGCATTGCACGCACGGAATTGGTAGTGCGGCATCTCAGGCCTCGCCCAGTTCAGCCACCACGCGCCGCACTTCCTCCAGCGTGGTGATTCCCTCAGCGGCATAGTCGAGCGCGCCATCCATCAGCGAATACATGTGCGCGCTGGCCCGTGAGGCGGCGGCGAAGGCATCCAGATTGCCATTGCGCAGTGCGGTCAGCATCGCTGGGTTGGGCTCCAGATATTCGTAAACGCCAATCCGCCCGCTGTAGCCGGTGTGATTGCAATGACCACAGCCGGCACCCAGTTTGAGGTGCATGTCGCCCGGATCGCGGCCCATCGCCTGCAACCAGATCGTGTCCTGCGCGCTGGCTTCTACCGGCTCGCTGCAAATGCTGCAGATGCGGCGAATCAGCCGCTGCGCCACCAGTGCACGGATCGCAGCGGCCACCAGATAGCCTTCCGCCCCCATGTCGAGCAGACGCGCCGCTGTGCTGACCGCGTCGTTGGTATGCAGCGTTGACAGCACGAGGTGGCCGGTGATCGCGGCGCGCAATCCAATTTCCACGGTTTCCTGATCGCGCATTTCGCCAATCAGGATTACGTCCGGGTCTTGCCGCAAAGCGGTACGCAGCACATTGCCGAAGGTCAGCCCAATCTTGGTATTGACGTGCACCTGGTTGATCCGCTCCATGCGGTATTCGACCGGATCTTCGGCGGTGATGATCTTGCGCTCGGGCTGGTTGATCTCGCGCAGCGCCGCATACAGGGTGGTGGTCTTGCCCGAGCCGGTGGGGCCGGTGACCAGAATCAGGCCGTGCGGATGGTGCAACTGGTGGCGAAAGCGCGCGAGGATATGCGGCGGCATGCCCAGCTTTTCCAACTGGTAACGCGATGGATCGTGCTCCAGCAAACGCATCACCACCGACTCGCCGTACTGGGTCGGCATGGTCGACAGACGCACATCCAGGCTGGTGCCCTTGACCATCAGGTTGAAGCGGCCATCCTGCGGCAGCCGGCGCTCGGAAATGTCCACGTTCGCCATCAGCTTGACGCGCGAAACCACCGACGGCGCAATCCGGCGATCCGGCACCACCTGCTCGTGCAGCATGCCGTCGATGCGCAGGCGGATACGCAATACGTTTTCATCCGGTTCGATGTGGATATCCGACGCGCGGCGGGCAACGGCTTCTTCCAGCAAACTGTGCAACAGCCGCACCACCGGCGCATCGGCAACATCATCGACCTTGAGCAGACGGTCGATGTCGTTTTCGTTCGAATCCTTGCCGATGTCACGCGCCAGCGAGGCGATCTCGGAACTGTGCCGGTAGCTGTTGTCGAACACGCGCAACATGTCGGCTTCGCGCACCAGCACGATATCAGCGGCATGTCCGAGCAGGCGGCAGGCCTCGTCGTAGGCAAACAGGTCGGTAGGATCGGCCATGCCGATCACCGATTGCTTCGGGCTGTTGTCGAGCAGAATAACTCGATAGCGCCGTGCCAACTGTTCCGGGATCGTGGTGACAACCTCGGGTTTGTAGCGGTAGTGGCTCAAGTCCACCACTTCGACGCCAATCTGTTCGGCGAGCAATGCCAACAGGCGATCCTCGCTGACGAAACCCAGTGCGATCAGGGTGCCACCGAGCTTGCGGCCACTGCGTTTTTGCTCATCCAGCGCGATCGCCAACTGCTCGCCAGTGATCACGCCATGCTCGACCAGCAGGTCACCCAGACGAATCTTGCGTAACGGAACGCGACTCATGGCGACTCTCCGGGACTGAGCGCAGCGAGGCGCTGACGAACGAATTGCCCGGTTTTTTGCTCCAGATTCCCGGCGTCCAGCGCCCCCTGATAGGCGGCCCGTGCGGCAATGGCATCGCCGCTGTTATCGAGCGCCACCGCCAGACCCAGCCACCAACGTGATTGCCCGGCATCCAGCGCAAGCAAGCGGCGATACGCTTGCACCGCATCCTGATAACGCCCGGCCTGCGTCGCCAACGCTCCGAGCAGGGCCTGCTGGTTGCCGTTGTCGGGCGAACCCTCGCTGGCAAGCACGGCGATGGCCTGTTCGCGCTGACCCATGCCATCGTGCAGGCGCGCCAGCAACTCAACCCACGCCGGTTGCGCGGGCACTGCCAACAAGCCTTCGCGCAACACCCCAATGGCCTGCGCGGAGCGGCCGCTACGGGCCAGCAGGCGGGCCTGCAATTCCCGCGCCTGGGCATGTGCCGGATCGGTTTGCAGCAGGCGCTCCAGTTGCTTGATGGCCTCGTTCACCTGCCCGGATCGCTGCAAGCGCCAGGCATCGGCATACA
>PFJA01000011.1:0-2363 GCA_002782905.1 Lysobacterales bacterium CG_4_10_14_3_um_filter_64_11 | reverse complement strand
CAGCATCACGAGCACGGGTGGGCGCCGCCGGCACCGACGCGGCTGCCGCTTCAGCCACGCCGGCATCGCCGGCCGCCACCGACAATGGCGGCAGCAGGCGGATGACCCAGCCCTGCGACGTATCCGAACCGGTTACCGGTTGCAGACTGACTTCAGCGCGGCCCGTCCAGGCGAAGCGCGCATGCCAGCCAGCGTCGCGCTGCTCGCTCTGCCATGCCGCAAGCAACGGCGATGGTGCGCCGATGGCGTCCGCTCGCGCTCCGGCCGCGAACAGGCTGACGCTGCCATCGCGCAAATCAACGCGCAGCGGCGCCACCAGCGCCGGTGCGAAACGCAGATTCAAGGTCAACGCCGGGCCCTTGGCCTGGTCGATGCCGATCATCACCAACCGCGGTTCCGGCGCCGCTGCGGCCTCGGTGGGCGGCGCCGACACCGCTGCTGCCGGCGCAACGGCTGTGGCGGTCGAATCCGCGCCGGCTGTGCCAGCCGATACCGCACGCGAAAATGCGTCGCGGTGCAGCAGGCCACTCGGGCCGGCAAACGACAGATACAGACCGACCGCCAGTGCAACCAATGCCAGCGCATACGCGGGCAGCAGCCAGCGCATGCGGTGACGGACATGCTCATCGGTGCTGTCGGTGCTGCCGTGGCTGCGTGCATCGAGCGCATGCGGCACACCAACACCGGGCGCTGCGTTACCCGCAGCCGCCTGCTGCCCCTCGGCGCGCTTGCGCGCTTCCAGGTCGCGCAGCATGTCGTTGATCAAACTCATAGGAAACCTCTTGAAACCGTAGCGAGCGGCCCGAGTGCAAGGCGCACGGAGCGCAGGAACCGCAGTGTACATTCGCGTACATGAGGATTCCGAGCACCGCGCAACGCCGCAATCGGTCGCTTCGCGACAACGCCTGCTGCGCAGGCTACGCCTTCGCTTCGCTGCTGCGCAGCTCGCTCGGCCGGATCGTGCAGCAGGTTTCCAGAGCGTTGCCGTCGCGTCGACCTCACCATAACCACCATCGCCCCATCCGCTGGCTGGCATCGGGAGTATCGCCGATTGCGCGGCGCACGTGCACCGATTGCACCTGTCGCGCACCACTGCCATACGCCGACATCAGTGCCTTGTGCGCAAGAATGTTGACCAGCCGCGGCACCCCCCGGCTGGCGCGCGCCAGCAAGCGGGCCGCGCGCGGTGCAAACACCTGCGCGCCATCGTAGCCGGCGCGGCGCAAACGGTGGCTCAGGTAGTCGGCCACGCTGCCGCTGTCGAACGGGGTGAGCTGGTAACTGAAGGTGATGCGCTGCCGCAACTGGCGGATGCTGGGCCGGGCAAGGATGGCATCGAGTTCCGGTTGCCCAAACAACACCACCTGCAGCAACTTGGTTTTTTCGGTTTCCAGGTTGGTCAGCAGGCGCACCGCCTCAAGGCCGGCCTCGCCCAGCGCCTGCGCTTCGTCGATCACCAGCACCACCCGCCGACCCTTCTGGTGGTGTTCGATCAAGCGTTCAGCCAGACGCTTGTGCAATTCATGCGCACCCAGACGCCGGGTGTCGATGCCCAGCTCATCGGCAAGAGCCATCTGCAAACCTTGTGCGTCGCGCTGCGGGTTGGGCAGCCACGCACTGAGCACATTGGCCGGCAACCCGGCCAGCAACTTGCGGCAGATCAGGGTTTTGCCGGTACCCACCTCGCCGGTAATCTTGATGAAACCCTCGCCGTCGGCCAGCGCTACCCGCAACACATCCAGTGCTTCGCGATGCCGTGGATAGGCATAAAAGAACTCGGTGTCCGGCGTGATGCTGAACGGTGATTCGCGCAGCCCGAAGTGCTGCAGGTACATCCGCTACTCCTGCCCCTGGCGGGCTGCGGGCGACGCCGGGCCTTGCATTGCATTGATGCGCCGGCGCGAGGCATCGATCTCGCGCTTCCACACACCATCGTCATTGGCCAGCACGGGCCGCAGCAAAATCACCAGCTCGGTCTTGCGTGAGCGGTTGCTGCGATGCTTGAACAACTCGCCGACGCCCGGGATGCTCGACAAACCGGGCAAGCCGGCATTGTTGCGCTCGCTGCGGTCGGACATCAGGCCGCCAATCACGATCACCTGGCCATTGCGCGCACGCACGATGGTGTCGGTTTCGCGCACGCTGGAAAACGCCAGCGGGATGATCTGGGTACTGTTGTTGAGGGTGAACTGCTTGTTCTGGGTGATTACGTCGGTGACCATCGGGTGGATGTGCAGCACCACCTCGTTCTCGCTAACCTGCGGCGTCACGTCCAGCGCGATGCCCGAGAAGAACGGCGTGAGCGTGACATCCGGCGTGACCGTGGTGCCGGCGGCGGTGCTGGTATTGGTCGATTCCAGATC
>PFJA01000146.1 GCA_002782905.1 Lysobacterales bacterium CG_4_10_14_3_um_filter_64_11 | reverse complement strand
GACACTGCTCTGCATGCGCTGTTCGAGTAGCGACAACAGCGACGACAGCGTATCCATTTCGGCAAACCCACCGGCGCCAGCGCGGGAGGTGTCGGCGCTGGGTACCTGGCTTTGCTCGGCTGCGGCAGGCGGCGCGCTGTCGGCGCGGGGGTGCTCGGTCCTGGTGGGTGCAGGCAGTTGCACAAGCACGCCGGCATCGATCAGGCGCTTGTTGATGTCGGCGTAGATTGGCTCCAGGGTGGCCAGTACATGGTTGTCGAACAGGCGCAACGCGATCAGCCGCACCTCAAGGGCGAGATCAAGCGTGTTCAAAACCTGCGCAAACGCCGCAGCCAAGGCGTGTGGGCCGAGCGGGTTGTGTGCGTCATCGGCGATGCCCACATCAAGCAGCAATGCCAGACGTTGATTGAGGGCAGACATGGCATCGCCCATGCGCTGGTTTGCGCGCGCTGCCATGGCGCCCACCGCCAGCTCGACTTCCAGCGTTTCGTGTTCGATCAACGACAGCGCTGGGTTTGCCGGTGCGGGCTTTGGCGCGACGGCTTCGACGTGCGCCTCGATGGCGCCGATGAATGCGACCATGCTTTGACTGCGATGGCGGCGGCACTCGCGCATGGCTTCGAAATACACCTGCTGGCGATCACTGTTGCTGGCACTTTCAGCCAACGCGAACAACTCATTGTCGATTGCATCGAACAGCGCATTGGTGGGTGCGCGCAAACGCGCACGCATTGCCCCGAGCAACTCGGCAAGCAATTCCGGAAACCGTGCTGTTGGCGTGTACGTACTCATCAATGCGCAGCCTCGCTGACGGCAGCGACGAGCCAAAGGCCGCGCTTCGCCGAACTCAGCGTAGCGACTTTCACGCGGGTAAATCCGTGACTTGGGCCGTATTTATGGCTTCGTCAGCCAATAAAACCGGGATGCCGTCCTCGATCCGGTACACCCGTTTGCCGTCTCGCGTTTGCAGGGCCGCGGACAGCGGTTCCCTCTGCACACTGCCATCGTTGCGTTTTACGCTGCCGGTAGCGATGGCCCGGTTGATGGTGTCGCGTGCCTGGCTCGATAGCGGCAGCAGCGGCTGCCGCGTGAGCGGGCAGCACAGAATATCCAGAATGCGTTTGTCCACCGATTTTTCCTTGTCCCCCGAGCCTGATTTTGTCAGGCCACGCTTGCGCTTACAATAGGCAATTGCGCCAGCAAGGGAAGAAACCGATGGATGACCCGACACCCGCAGCGCCCGTGGTTGGCGTGGTCATGGGCTCGCGTTCGGATTGGGACACGATGCAGCATGCTTGCGCTCGGCTCGAGCAATTGGGTATTCCGTTCGCGGTGCGGGTGGTATCGGCACATCGCACGCCAGAGCTATTGTTCAGCTATGCGCAGGCGGCGGCCGGCAGCGGCTTGCGTGCGATTATCGCCGGAGCCGGCGGTGCAGCCCATCTGCCCGGCATGTTGGCCGCCATCACCACCGTTCCGGTGCTCGGCGTACCGGTGCAATCGAAGGCGCTCAGCGGCCTTGATTCGTTGTTGAGCATGGTGCAGATGCCGGCGGGGGTGCCGGTGGCCACGTTTGCGATCGGCGCTGCGGGCGCCGCCAATGCCGCATTGTTTTGTGCTGCCCTGTTGGCCCACGACTCGCCGTCGATCACGCAGGCATTGACGGCGTTTCGCCAGCAGCAAACCGATGAGGTGCTGGCGCACGCGGATCCGCGACAACCATGACCACGGTCGGGATACTCGGCGGCGGCCAGTTGGCGCGTATGTTGGCACTCGCCGGGGCGCCACTGGGCCTGCGCTTTCTGGTAATGGATTCGCTTGCCGATGCGTGTGCGGCGCAATTCGTTCCGCAATTGCAGGCCGACTACCGCGATCAACAGGCATTGGCCGAGTTTGCGTCGCGCATTGACGTTGCCACATTCGATTTCGAGAACGTACCGGCCAGCAGCGCGCAATGGCTGGCACAACGCGTCCCGGTGTTCCCGGTGCCGTCGGCACTTGCGGTGGCGCAGGATCGGCTCGCCGAAAAAACCCTGTTCAGCGAGCTTGGCATCGCCGTCGCGGCGTATGCCCGTGTCGATAGCCGTGCGGATCTGGACTATGCCGTCGCCCGCGTCGGGCTACCCGCGATTCTCAAGACCCGGCGTCTGGGTTACGACGGCAAGGGCCAGTTCCGCCTGCGCCAGCATGGCGATGTCGAGGCCGCCTGGCAGGCGCTTGGCGCCGGTGCCGCAGCCTTGATTCTGGAAGCGATGGTGCCGTTTCAGCGCGAGCTGTCGGTGCTCGCCGTGCGCGCCCGCGATGGCGAGTTCCGCGCTTGGCCGATTACCGAGAATTGGCATTGCGATGGGGTTCTGGCTGCCAGTCTGGCGCCGGCCAAGGTGAGTTCGGCGTTGCAGCACGCGGCACTCGCTTCGGCACAATCGATTGCCGACGCGCTGGATTATGTTGGGGTGTTCGCGCTGGAACTGTTCGAATGTGATGGTGCGCTGCTGGCCAACGAGATCGCACCGCGGGTGCATAACTCCGGGCATTGGACGATTGAAGGGGCGTGCACCTCGCAATTTGAAAACCACTTGCGTGCGGTGCTGGGTTTGCCATTGGGCGCGACCGCCGCGATCGGCCACTCGTGCATGCTCAACTGGGTGGGCGAACTGCCGGACGCGCGCCCGGTGTTGTCATCGCCGTGCGGACATTGGCACGCATATGGCAAAAGCGCACGGCCGGGGCGCAAGGTCGGGCATGCCACCTTCACCGCGCCGGATCGCGTGCAGTTGGCCGATGCCGTGAGCGCCGTTGCGGCAACCTTGCAGCGCAGTGCACAGATCGCCGGGCCGTTGGCGCGCCTGCGCGCGCAGACAGCGATGTGGGATGCGCCCTGACAGCCTGTCGAACTTGGCCGACCGTAGCGACGGAAGGCCGATTTGAAGCGGATTTTTGCGCTTTGCCCTGATCCCACCTACAGCAAAGGCAAAAAGCGGTCCGCAAATTGCGCAAAAGGCGCAAAGGAAAGCAAAAGCAATGATCTTTCTTTGCGTTCTTTGCGTTCTTTGCGGACCGCAATGCTCTGAATGCTGCCAGGAACCAGCAGCGCTCAGTCTTCGCGCGCCAAATCGGCTGCCAGCCCGGTGTAACGCGCGGGCGTCAACGCGAGCAGGCGCTCTTTGGCGTCGCGCGGAATGGCCAGGCCGGCGATGAATTCACGCAGGCTGTCGCGGCTGATACCGACACCACGGGTCAACGCCTTGAGCTGTTCATAGGGTTCGGGCAAACCATAGCGGCGCATCACGGTTTGCACCGCTTCGCCGAGCACCTCCCAACTGCCGTCCAGATCGGCGGCCATGCGGGACGGATTGGGGTGCAACTTGTTCAGGCCGCGTTGCAGCGCATCGAGCGCGATCAGGCTGTGCGCAAAGGCGGTACCGAGCGCGCGCAGCACCGTCGAGTCGGTCAGGTCGCGTTGCCAGCGACTGATCGGCAGCTTCTCGGAAAAATGGCCGAGCAGGGCATTGGCAATGCCGAGGTTGCCTTCGGCGTTTTCGAAATCGATCGGGTTGACCTTGTGCGGCATGGTGCTGGAACCGACCTCGCCGGCGCGCACCGTTTGGCTGAAGTAACCCAGCGCGACATAGCCCCAGATATCGCGGCACAGATCGATCAGCACGGTGTTGATGCGGCGTTGCGCATCGCACAACTCGGCGATGCCGTCGTGCGGCTCGATCTGGGTGGTGTACGGGTTCCAGTCCAGACCCAATGACTCGACGAAACGCTGCGCAAAGGCGTGCCAATCCAGTTCCGGATACGCCACCACATGCGCGTTGTAATTGCCTACCGCGCCGTTGATCTTGCCGGGAATCGCAATCTCGCGCATTTGCGCCAGTTGCCAGGCCAGGCGGTGCAGCACGTTGGCCAATTCCTTGCCCAGCGTGGTCGGTGATGCCGGCTGGCCGTGGGTGCGCGCCAGCATCGCCAACTCAGCCATGTCGTGCGCCATGACGCGCAGCTTCGTCAGCAATTCGGTGGTGACCGGCCACATCACTTTCGTGCAGCCTTCGACCAGCATCAAGGCATAGGCGAGGTTGTTGATGTCCTCGGAGGTGCAGGCGAAATGCACGAACTCCGCCGCTGCGCTCAGCGCCGGTACCGCCAGCAGGCGCTCCTTGATGACGTATTCGACGGCCTTGACGTCGTGGTTGGTGGTGCGTTCGATGTCCTTCACCCGCGCCGCATCAGTGAGCGAAAAATCGCTGGCCAGTGCGCGCAGCCAGGCGATTTGCTGGTCGTTGAACGCGGCAAGTTCAACGATGGCCGGCTCGGCTGCCAGCGCGATCAGCCACTCGATTTCCACCGTCACGCGCGCGCGGATAAGCCCGAACTCGGAAAAAATCGGGCGCAGGGGGTCGGCTTTGGCGGCGTAGCGGCCATCGACGGGGGAAAGAGCGGTCAGGCGGTGCTCGGACATGGCGTGCTCGTGGGCGCAGAAACCACGATTTTACCTTGCCCGTGGCATTCTCGGCAGATTGATGGTGTTGCGCGCTACCCTGTAACGCGCCGAAACGCAGCGGGAGGACAGCATGCGCAAGCCATCGAGGTATCGTGTCGAGCGCGACAGCATGGGCGACCTGCGGGTGCCAGGTGATGCCTTGTGGGGCGCGCAGACGCAGCGCGCGGTGCAGAATTTTCCGATTTCCGGGCTGCGCCTGCCCGCCGAGTTCATTGCCGCGCTGGGTTTGATCAAGGCGGCGGCGGCCACGGTGAATGGTGATCTGGGCCATCTTGACCCGCCACGACAGCGCGCGATTTGCGCCGCCGCGCTGCGCGTGAGTGCGGGCGAACTCGACGATCAGTTTCCGGTGGATGTGTTCCAGACCGGCTCGGGCACCTCCAGCAACATGAACGCCAACGAGGTGATCGCCACCCTGGCCAGCCGCGAAAGCGGTGTTGCCGTGCATCCCAACGATCACGTCAACATGGGTCAGAGTTCGAACGATGTGGTGCCCAGCGCGATCCACGTGGCGGCGACGCTGGCGATAGCGAAACAGTTGTTGCCGGCGCTCAAGCACCTGCGCACGGTGATCCGCAAGCGCGCCAGGAGCCTGAACAAGGTCGTCAAAACCGGGCGCACCCATTTGATGGATGCGATGCCGCTGACCCTGGGCCAGGAAATGGGCGGCTGGGCGGCGCAGATTACCTCGGCAATTGCGCGCATCGAGGGATCCAGCAAACGCCTGCATCGGCTGGCACTGGGCGGCACGGCAGTCGGCACCGGCATCAACGCCGATCCGCGTTTTGCCACCGCCATGGTGGCTGAGCTTGCGCACCTGAGCGGTATCCGGTTTGTCGTCGCGGCCGATTTTTTTGCCGCCCTGTCAGCGCCGGATGATGCGGTGGAAATGTCCGGCCAGTTGAACACGTTGGCCTGCGCCCTGATGAAGATCGGCAACGATCTGCGCTGGATGAACTCCGGCCCTTTGGCCGGGCTGGGCGAGATTGCGTTGCCGGCGTTGCAACCGGGCAGCTCGATCATGCCGGGCAAGGTCAACCCGGTGATCCCCGAGGCGGTGTGCATGGTCTGCGCGCAGGTGATCGGCAACCACGCCAGCATCACCGTGGCCGGGGCCAGCGGCAACTTCCAACTCAATGTCATGTTGCCGCTGATTGCGCACAATCTGTTGCAATCGATTCGCCTGCTGGCCACTGCCAGCCGCCAGTTGGCCGACGCCGCCATCGCCGGTTTCAACGTCAATCATGAGCGGATTGCGGCGGCGATGGCACGCAACCCGGTGCTGGTGACTGCGCTCAACCCAGTCATCGGTTATGGCAAAGGTGCAGCGATTGCCAAGCAGGCGTATGCCGAAGGCCGTCCGCTGCTGGACGTGGCGCGTGAGGCCACCGATCTTTCGGAAAAGGAGCTGCGCCAGTTGCTCGATCCACTGGCATTGACCCGCGGTGGCATTGCTGGTGCAGCGTAGGTGGTTGGAGTCAAGTTGGCCGCAGAGTGGCCTCTTGCAAAAAACCTCAATCATTCCGCGGTTGGGCTTGGCGACTTTTGTGGGAGCCGGCCTGCCGGCAAATCGCCTGCGCGGACAGCCTCGCGTGCAGGCACGCTCCGACGGCAGCACTGGCTCGCGATGGCGGGCGACACAGTCGCGACGGGCGAAGCGTGCCGCTCTCGTGCAAGTAGCGGCACCCGCAGCTTATTGCGCCGCGATCCAGCGTGTGATCTTGGCGTCCAGCACCTGCATCGGCACGGTGCCGTCGTTGAGCACCTCGCGGTGAAATGCGCGCACGTCAAAACGTTCGCCCAGCGCCGCCTCGGCGCGGTTGCGCAATTCGCGGATCTTGAGCTGGCCGATCTTGTAGGCCAGCGCCTGCCCGGGGATCGCCATGAAGCGTTCGGCTTCGGCAATCGCGCGGGTCGGCTCGATCGGCGAATTGGCATACATGTAATCGAGCACCTGTTGCCGGCTCCAGCCCTTGGCGTGGATGCCGGTATCGACCACCAGCCGGATCGCGCGCCACAGCTCGGCATCGAGCGCACCGAAAACCATCAGCGGGTCGGTGTAAACGCCCAGTTCCTTGCCCAGCGATTCGGCGTACAGGCCCCAGCCTTCGGCGAACGCGGTTTCGCCGCCGAAGCGACGAAAGGCCGGCAGGTCGGTGAGTTCCTGTTGCAGCGCAATCTGGAAATGGTGGCCCGGTTCGGCCTCATGCAGAAATAGCGATTCCAGTGCGTAGCGTGGTCGGGCGCTGAGATCGAACGTGTTGGCGTAGAAGACGCCCGGCCGCGAGCCATCCTGGGCTGGGCGCTGATACGAGCCGCCCGCTGCGGACGCGGCACGGAACGCTTCCACCGGACGAATCTCGAAATCGGCCTTCGGGCGCACATCGAACAGTGCCGGCAGCAGCGGCTCAATCGTGGCGCGAAAGCCGCGATAGGCATCCAGCATTTC
Source organism: Lysobacterales bacterium CG_4_10_14_3_um_filter_64_11 (assembly GCA_002782905.1). Classification (GTDB taxonomy): domain Bacteria; phylum Pseudomonadota; class Gammaproteobacteria; order Xanthomonadales; family Xanthomonadaceae. Next base: position 591 of record PFJA01000146.1, on the reverse strand, counting down.
CTGCTCGTTGCTGAAGTAATTGCCCGGATCGGCCTTGATGTGTTTGAAGTAGTCTCTCAGCTCACCCGTGAAACCGGTTTGCGTCATCACCTGGCGCATTTCCTCGTGGATGCGTGCGACTTCATCCAGGCCGATCTGATGAATCTGCTCCGGGCTGAGCTCGGTGGTGGTCGATTGCCGGGCCAGATAGGCGTACCACGCCTCGCCATTGGCCAATGCGCCGAGGCCGAAGGTGGCGCGGGTCGCGGGGAGGTATTCCTCGGCGGCATAGGCGCGCAGCTTGCGATAGGCCGGCATCAGGGTGTCGGCAATCAGCGCGCGGTAGGCGTCGCGCAGTCGGGTGCGGTCGGCTTCGGTGAACTCGGTCGGCAGATTCTCGATCGGTTTCCAGAACACGGTCTTTTCCGGATCGGCATCGATCAAGGCGTCGAGCTGCGGAATGGTTTTTTCGATCAACACCCGTGGTTGCACCAGCCCTTGCGCCACGCCTTCGCGCAGGTTGGCAATGACCTGATCGAACAGGGCGGGTATTTGATTGGCACGCGCCAGCCAGTTGTCGTAGTCGCTGACGCTGCGAAACGGCTGCGCACC
>PFJA01000295.1:7219-7361 GCA_002782905.1 Lysobacterales bacterium CG_4_10_14_3_um_filter_64_11 | reverse complement strand
TTTCAGCACCGGCCTGGAAGGCGATTTCGACGTTGGCGATCGCGTGTTCTACTGGGATGTGAACGCGGTGCGCTCGGAGAACAAGGCTGATCAGACCACCTTCGGCAGCTACAACATCGCGCACATCGCACAAGCACTTGGG
>PFJA01000295.1:0-7162 GCA_002782905.1 Lysobacterales bacterium CG_4_10_14_3_um_filter_64_11 | reverse complement strand
ACCCTGACCCCGGAGATGCTGCGTTTCATCGGCGCCAACCTGACCGACAAGAGCGAGAACAACCTCACCCTGTGGTCGGCCAACCTGTCCGGCGATCTGTTTGAGCTGCCGGCCGGTGCGCTGTCGTTCGCCGCCGGTTACGAGTACCGCAAGAACAACGGCTCGTTCCAGCCCGATGCGCTGATCGTGGCCGGTGAGTCGAACGGTGTGCCGTCGCTGCCGACCCGTGGCACCATCGAGGTCAACGAGTTCTTTGGCGAGTTGAACATCCCGTTGCTGGCCGATGTCGCGTTCGCCAAGCGCCTCGACCTGAACGTGGCCACCCGCTATTCGGACTACGACACTTCCGGTGGCACCACCAACAACAAGGTCGGCCTGCGCTGGCAGGTCAGCGACGAGTTGCTGATTCGTGGCACCTTCGCCGAGGGTTTGCGTGCGGCGTCGGTGGGTGAGCTATTCGGTTCGGCCAGTCGCTTCGATGCGGTCATTGAAGACCCTTGCCTGGGTATGGATGGCGAAGCAGCCACCGGCAATGCCGCCAACTGCGCGGCGCTTGGAGTCCCTGGTGGCGCGCAGCAGGCCAATTCACAGATTTCAATCACCACCGGCGGTAATTCCGAGCTGAATCCGGAAAGCTCGGACAGCTACTCGGCTGGCTTTATCTGGAGCCCGGGCTTTGCCAGCAACACCTGGTGGTCCGAGCGCGTCGATTATGAAGTCACCTGGTACCGGCATGAGTTGAGCGGCGCGATCCAGGCGAACGATGCGCAGACACAACTTAATTTGTGCGTGGCGACGCTTGACCCCGCGTTTTGCAATGGCATCACCCGCTCCAGCACAGGTGCCATCAACGGCTTCACGAACAAACTGATCAACCTTGGCTCCATTATCACCGAGGGCTACGACTTCAAGTTCAACTGGTTGCTGCCGGATGCGAGCTTTGGCCAGTTCGGGGTGAACTGGTCGACCACCTATGTTGATTCGTTCAAGGCGCTCGGAACCGGTGGAAGTGTCCAACCGCGCAAGGTCGGCGTTGAGGTCAACGACAGCGCAATCCCGGAGTGGACCTCCAACTTGGTCACGACTTGGCATAAGGGCGCATTCGATGCGTCGTGGACCATGCGTTACATCAGCGATTTGACCGAGAATTGTGGTCGTGCATCGAACCCGGCAATCGGTGTTTGCAGTGATTCCTTCCAGTCTGGCACTGATAAAAACGGTGATCCAATTTTCGCCGGCACCAACCACCTCGGCGCGGTCGTCTATCACGACTTCCAGGCCAGTTGGAACGCCGATTACCTCGGTGGCTTCAAGGTATCGGTGGGTATCAACAACGTGTTCGACAAAAAGGCGCCCAACTGCTTGTCGTGCTCGCTCAACGGCTTCGATGCCTCGACCTACGACCTCGCCGGTCAGTATGTCTATGGCCGCGTGCAGTTGAACTTCTGAGTCACACGTAACCGCAACACCCTGCGGGGCCGTCGCGCAAGCGGCGGCCCCGCAGCATTTCCGTTTTGCTTCATAGCGCTTTGTCAGGGCCGAGAGCGCTGGTAATGCGTTTGTGGTAACGTACCTACAATGCAAACAAGTGGGGCGCTGCCATGACGATCACGACCCTGTCGAGCCGCCAATTCAATCACGACGCCAGCGGCGCCAAGAAAGCGGCGCAGACTGGCCCGGTGTTCATCACGGATCGTGGCCGGCCCGCGCATGTGCTGTTGACATTCGAAGAATACAAGCGGCTCAGTGGTGGCCGAACCAAGATCGCCGATCTGCTGGCCATGCCTGGGGCTGAAGCTCTTGATATGGACATTCCGCCATCGCACGAGCGCGCGCGTGCGGCGGATATGGGCTGATGTATCTGCTCGATACCAACGTCGTATCCGAGCTGCGCAAGATACGCCTCGGCAAAGCCGATGCACACGTTGCCACTTGGGCCGATAGCGTAGACGCCGACGATTTGTACCTTTCGGTGATTACCCTGCAGGAGTTGGAGATCGGCGTGTTGCTGGCCGAACGTCGCGACCCGTCGCAGGGTGCGGTATTTCGCGCGTGGCTCGATGCCCATGTTTTGCCGGCCTTCAACGGCCGTATCCTGAGCGTGGATATTGCCGTTGCGCAACGCAGTGCGCGGTTGCATGTGCCTGATCAACGGCCGATTCGCGATGCGCTGATTGCTGCGACAGCGCTGGTTCATGGCATGACCGTGGTGACGCGCAATGCGTCCGACTTCGAGCCGACCGGTGTTGCCATCGTCAATCCATGGACGGCGTGCTGATGTCCGGTTCGCAAATGAGTCATCTGCTCTGGCTGTTGCCGCTCACCGGTCTGGCCGTTGGCGCGGCGCTGGGGTGGTTGTTGACGCGCGCGCGCATGGCTGCAAGGATGGCGCAGCAGCAGGCCGAAGCCGCGATACAACTGCAAATCAGCGCCGAGCGCGTCCGTCTGCTCGACGCCGAGGTCGAGCGGCAACATGTGCAGCGTGACGCATTGCGCGCCGACATCGAGCGCTGGCGGCTAGTGGCGGATAGCGCCGCGCAGGAGCGCGCCACCTTGGCCGAGCGTGCCGAGCGTTTGCCGATACTGGATGCGCGCCTGCGCGAAACCGAGGGTGCTTTGGCGGCGGCGCAGCGCGAGGTGGCGAACGTGCGCGAAGCCAATGGCCGGCTGCAAACCGAGCTCGGCGCCGAACGCGAGCAATTCAAGGAAAAGCTGGTATTGCTCGACGAGGCCAAGCGCGCCTTGAGCGATCAATTCAAATCGCTGGCCAACGATATTCTTGAGGAGAAGGGCAAGCGTTTTGCCGAGCTGAGCCAGAGCAATCTGGGCAAGTTGCTGGGGCCATTCAACGAAAAGCTGAGCGAGTTCCGCACCCGCGTCGATACCATTTATGGCGACGACACCCGCGAGCGCAGCGCGCTGGCCGAGCAGGTCAAGCAGTTGCTGCAACTCAACCAGACACTGAGCCAGGATGCGCGCAACCTCACCTCAGCGTTGAAGGGTTCCAACAAGACCCAGGGCAACTGGGGCGAGCTGATTCTGGAGCGGGTGCTGGAAGACAGCGGCCTGCGCAAGGGCCACGAATACCGCACCCAGGAAAGCCACACGCTGGAAGGCGGCGGCCGGGCGCAGCCGGACGTGATCATCGCCTTGCCGGAAAAACGCAGCTTGGTGGTCGATGCCAAAGCCTCGCTCACCGCGTATGACGAGTACGCCGCCGCCGAGGACGACAGCGCGCGCACGGCGGCGCTGGCGCGGCATCTGCAATCGGTGCGTGGCCATATCCGCGGCCTGGCCGGCAAGAACTATCAGACCCTGTACCAGCTTGAATCACTCGACTTTGTGTTGATGTTCATTCCGATCGAACCGGCGTTCATGCTGGCGGTTGGCCATGACGACAAATTGTTCATGGATGCCTGGCGACAGAATGTGTTGCTGGTCAGCCCATCCACCTTGCTGTTCGTGTTGCGCACGGTCGAGCATCTGTGGCGGCAGGAAGCGCAGAGCCAGAACGCCAAGGAGATTGCCCGCCGCGGCGGCGAGCTGTACGACCGCCTGGTCGCCTTTACCCAGGACCTGGAAAAAGTGGGTGAGCGGCTGCAGCAGGCGCAGGACAGCTTTCACGACGCGCGCAACAAGTTGGGGAAAAACAAGGGCAACGTCATCCGCCAGGCGGAAATGCTGCGTGAGCTGGGCGTCAAGCCGAACAAGAAACTGTCGCCAGCGCTGCTGGAACTGGATGAGCGCGCGAGCGAGGCGTTGCCGCCAGCGGATGCGGCGGATGCAGGCGACGCTTGACCCTATGTTGTCGGCGCCGCCGCGTTGCGGCTTGAGCCGAGCTACCAGAAGCCCGAATCATCCACGATCTCGCTGCGCGATCCGGCGCAACGCGATCATCGCGGCGGGTACAATGGCGGCATGGATATTTTCAAGCGTTTTACTCTGGAAGCCGCGCACCGCTTGCCGAACGTGCCGCAAGGGCACAAGTGCGCACGCGTACATGGCCACAGTTTCGGGGTTGAGCTGTGGCTATCGGGTGCGATTGACCCAGACACCGGTTGGGTGATGGATTTTGCCGAGGTCAAGGCGGCGTTCGAGCCGCTGTATCGGCAGCTCGATCACTACTATCTCAATGACGTGCCTGGTCTGGAGAATCCGACCAGCGAGAATCTGGCGCGCTGGATCTGGCAGCGGCTGAAGCCGGCGCTGCCCGCGTTGAGCGAAGTGGTGATCCACGAAACCTGCACCGCCGGCTGCCGCTATCGCGGCGATTGATGCGCTGCGACATGAACGGAATATTCATTCAACACATTGTTTTATAAGCGCATGATGAACGTACGCCAACGCGGTTTGTGGATTATTGTTGCATTGCAACATAAACCGCGCTAGGGTATGCCTTGCCCCCCGGCATCCCCAACGCAGGAGTACCCACCATGTACGAGCAAATCAACAACCAGTTTTCGCAATTCGCCCAATTTGGTGCGTTCGGCAAGCAGTTCGCCGAAGCCGCGCTCAAGGCCAATGCGCTGGCGTTCGACAACGTCGAGAAGACCCTCCACCTGCAGATCAAGACGCTGGAAGAGCGTCTGAACGCGACCGTCAGCTTTGTCGGCGAAGCCGCCGAAGCGCAGGACGCAGAGACCCTGCAAGCGCTGCTGCCGCGTGGCCTGCAACTGGCCAAGGACAACGCCGAGCGCTTCTTCAATGCCAGCCAGGAAGCGTATGGCAATGCCGTAAAGACGCAGGAAGCGATTGGTCAGATCGTGCGCGGCCAGTTTGAAGCCGCTGCCGAGCAGGCCAAGCCGGCGCCGGCCAAGGCCGCCAAGGCCAAGTAACCCGCACGTTGTACGGTTCGGCCCTGGCTTGACCGCATTGCGCTTCACAACAGCACGCGCCACCCCTCCCCTCAGGGCGCGTTGCTGCTTGGGCCACCGGTCACGCCGGTGGCCTTTTTTATGCGGATCGTCTGAAATCTGCTGCGCGCCCGGCTGCGGCGGCCGCTCAGCGCAATCCCGGGTTACGGCCTGCGGCCTTCAACCCGGGCTGCACCAACAGCAACACCAACACCTCACCGATGTAGCCCGGGTTGAGGCGAAGCCGAAACCCGGGGCACCGCTGGCGAAAAAGCACGAACGCGACAAACGCGGGCAACAATGGGAAAATGCGCGGCCCCGCGCCGTGCCCGGCGCCACTCGCCCATTGATCGCCCATGAAGCCAAGCCGCCGTGACCTCGCCAACGCCATCCGCTTCCTCGCTGTGGATGCGGTTGAAGCCGCCAAGTCGGGACACCCGGGCATGCCGATGGGCATGGCCGACATCGCGCAGGTGCTGTGGGGCGATTTTCTCGTCCACAATCCGGCCAATCCGCGCTGGGTCAATCGCGACCGCTTCGTGCTGTCCAACGGCCACGGCTCGATGCTGTTGTATGCGCTGCTGCACCTGAGCGGCTACGATTTGCCGATCGAACAACTCAAGCGGTTTCGCCAGTTGCATTCAAAAACCCCGGGGCACCCCGAGGCATTTGCAACCCCGGGCGTGGAAACCACCACCGGCCCGCTGGGCCAGGGCCTCGCCAACGCGGTCGGCATGGCGTTGGCGGAGAAGTTGCTGGCGCGGCGCTGCAACCGGCCCGGGTTCGCCATCGTCGACCATCACACCTATGTGTTCCTCGGCGATGGCTGCCTGATGGAAGGTATCTCGCATGAAGTGGCGTCGCTGGCTGGCACCTGGGGCCTCGGCAAACTGATCTGTTTCTGGGACGACAACCGGATATCGATCGACGGCGACACCGCCGCTTGGTTCAGCGACGACACCGCCGCGCGCTTCCAGGCGTATGGCTGGCAAGTGATTCGTGCTGTCGATGGCCACGATGCCGATGAAATTGCGCAAGCGATCCGTACCGCGCAGGCAGAAGGCGGCAAGCCCACGCTGATCTGCTGCCGCACCCAGATCGGTTTCGGCGCGCCGACCAAACAGGGCAAGGAATCCAGCCACGGCGCGCCGCTGGGCAAGGATGAGGTGGCCGGCGCACGCGCCGCGCTGGGCTGGCCACATGCGCCGTTCGCGATTCCGCCAGCGATCTATGCCGCTTGGCGCGACGGCAACACTGGCGGCGAACGCGAGGCGCAGTGGCAGGCGCTGTTCAACGGTTACGCCGCGCACTATCCCGATCTGGCGCGCGAGTTCACGCGGTGCATCAACGGCGAATTGCCGGCCGATTTTGTCGCGCTCGCCGATGCGTTTATTGCCGAGTTGCAGCGCGAAGGGCCGGTCGTCGCGTCGCGCAAGGCATCGCAGATGGCGCTCGATGCCTACGCGCCGCTGCTGCCCGAGTTGATCGGTGGTTCGGCCGATCTGGCGCATTCCAATCTCACCCTGTGGAAGGGCAGCAAGGCGATTACCAGCGACGCTGCCGATGCCAACTACATCCACTTTGGCGTGCGTGAGTTCGGCATGAGCGCGATCAGCAACGGCCTCGCGCTGCACGGCGGCTTTCTGCCCTACGACGCCACCTTCCTGGTGTTTTCCGATTACGCGCGCAATGCCCTGCGCATGTCGGCGCTGATTCCGGCGCACGTCATTCATGTGTTCACCCATGATTCCATCGGGCTTGGCGAGGACGGCCCTACCCATCAACCGGTGGAGCATCTGGCGGCGCTGCGCTACATCCCCGACAACGATGTCTGGCGGCCCGGTGATGCGGTGGAATCGGCAGCATCGTGGAAGGCCGCAATCACCCGCCGCGACGGGCCAACGTGCCTGGTGTTCAGCCGCCAGAATCTGGCGCATCAGCCACGCACTGCCGAGCAGGTTGCTGATATCGCGCGCGGTGGCTATGTGCTGATCGATCCGCCGGAAGCGCGCTTTGATGTGATCCTGATCGCTACCGGCTCGGAGCTCGATCTGGCAGTGCAGGCAGCGAAAACGCTGGAGCAGCGTGGCCAGCGCGTGCGCGTGGTGTCGATGCCGTCGAGTACGGTGTTCGACCGCCAACCGCTGGAGTGGCGCGAAGGGGTGTTGCCGGGCTGGTGCCGCGCGCGCATTGCTGTTGAGGCGGGAGTCACCGACTTCTGGCGCAAATACGTCGGCCTCGATGGTGCGGTGGTCGGGATCGATTCGTTCGGCGCGTCGGCTCCTGCCGACCAGCTTTATCAGCACTTC
>PFJA01000110.1 GCA_002782905.1 Lysobacterales bacterium CG_4_10_14_3_um_filter_64_11 | reverse complement strand
GGGGTGTTTTTCGCCGCAATGTCGGTGCTCGCGACCGCAATCGCTGACGTTCGCCCGCAGCGCGGCTGCACCGCGTTGGCGGCGCACGGGCGATGCGGCGGACAGACCACGCACGCGGCGTCATGATCGCGTTCCGGGTGGCCCGGTCGGCGGTGGCCCGTGGCACGCCGGCACGCTGACGTGGACGCACGCACGCGGGTCGGGCAACCACTTGAGTGCGACCAAAACCTCCACTGCGCGCAAACGTCCATTCCGGCACACCGGACACTGCGCAATGTCCTTGCGCGCCACCCGCTGCATAAAGGCCTGCGCCGATTCGATGGCGACCGAATTGGCAGCCGGCATGGCCAGCGCCGCACGCACCTTGGCCAGTCGGATGCGCTTGGTGCCGGGTGCCAGTAGCCCGTAATGGCGAACGCGCTTGATCCCGGTCGGCAGCACATGCAGCAAGAAGCGACGCACGAACTCGACCCCGGCAAGCTTCACGATCCGTTTGCCACCGTGCCGATCGGCGCGCACCCGAAAAGCCACCTGTTGCGCATCGACGCGCACGATGCGCTCGTTCGAAATCGCGGTGCGATGGGTATAGCGCGCCAGATACGACAGCACTTCGGCCGGGCCACCCAGGGGCGTTTTGGCGTACACCACCCAGTCGTGCCGATAGAGCGTCTGGCGGCGCTTGTTCCAGTCATCATGGCCGCCTTGCGGATCGCGTGGCAGGGCCTGGTGCTGCCGTGCCTGCTCCAGCGCCGCCAGGAACTTGCCGCGAAACACCTTCGACAAGGCATGCACCGGAAACAGGAATTGCGGCGCTCGCCGCGGCACCTGCCACTGCCCATCCGCGCCGAGCGCGCCGCACGCCATCACACCATGCACATGCAGGTGTCGCCGCAAGTCCTGCGTCCAGGTATGCAACACCAGACTGAACGCCGGGGTGCCACCCAACCACTGCGGATTGGCGGCAAACGCATGCAAGGTCTGGGCGGCGCACGCGAACAGCGTATCGATCACCCAGTGCGGATGCGCGCCATACAGCGGCCCCAGCGCGTGCGGCAAGGTGAACACCAGATGCGCATAGGGCACCGGCAGCACCTCACCCAGCCGTGCTTGCAACCACGCATCTTTGGCGCGCGCGCCGCACTGCGGACAGTGCCGGTTGCGGCATGAGTGATACACCGCACGGCTGTGGCCGCAGGCGTCGCACTGCACCCGGTGCCCGCCCAGCGCCGCCGTGCGACAGGCAACAATGGCCCGCCACGCCTTGGCCTGCGCTGTGGACAAGGCGCGTTGCGCCAAGTACGCCGCACCGAATCGGCGCAGCGCATCGGCCAAGGTAGCCATCGGCAGGGCCCGCTACGGGAGCGCTGGCGACTATGCTGAAACGTGCGGCAAGGCGGCGAGCAGATCGAGTGGATCGACGCCTTTGGGTGCCGCGAACTGCGGCGATATCAGGTGCAAGTAGCGGCTGGTGGTGCCGATGTGGCCGTGACCGAGCAGGCGCTGGATGGTGTACAGATCGACCCCACCTTCGAGCAGGTGGGTGGCAAAACAATGGCGCAAGGTATGGATGCCGCCCGGCTTGGTGATCTGTGCGCGCGCCCGCGCCCCCTGATAGGCGCGCTGTGCCGACTCAATGGTCAAGTGGCTGTCCCCATCGCGCTTGGGAAACAGCCACTGCCGCGTTTGATAGCAGCGCGCGTGCTGGCGCAAGTGCGCGCACAAAGTTGGCGCGAGCAGCGTGTAACGGTCCTTTGCGCCCTTGCCTTGCTCCACGCGCACACTCATGCGATCGGACTGGCTATCGATGTCGGCGACGCGCAATACGCACGCTTCCGAAACGCGCAGACCCGCGGCGTAGATGGTTTGCAGCAGGGTACGGTGCAACGGATGGATGCACGCGGCAAACAGCGCGGCAAGCTCGGCGCGCGCCAGCAGATGCGGCTGGGTCTGTGGCGCTTTGGCGCACGGGATCGGAAACCGCGCGCGTTCGTAACCGAGCACCCTCTCAAACAAAAACCGGCTGGCACAAGCCGCCTGATTGACCGTGCTGTAGGAGAGCTTGCGCTCCTTGATCAAATACAACAGGTACGCTTCAACGTCTGCGACCGTGTAGGTGGCCGGGTCGCGCCGGTAGTGCCTGGACATGCGGACAATCGCTTCAACGTAGCTTTCCTGCGTGCGCTGCGCAAAGCCACGCTGAATCATGGCGTCAATCATGCGGCGACGAAGAGGTGTCATGACAGTCTCCTTGAAGGCGGGGATCATTCCCCACGATCAAGGCTCGACTCATGCAACAACCCTCGCAACGCACATCGGCATCAGCGCGGAAAGGCTGGCTTGGCAGCCACCGCGATAGCGGTTTAGTTCAACACCTAGTCGACGACGAATCGCCATGTATTCTCGCAGCCTATCACAGCATGGGGATCGTTGCGTGTAGGAAGACTCCTAAACGAATCATCGGGTTATTCCGGTGTTGCGGCCTATCCTTGCAGCCTATCCTTGCACTGTTCTTCGGCCTGGTCGCGCGTGTTGTAAGGCGCGAAGTGGTCGCACGGTCGCCGAGGATGCATGCTGTGCGCGGCCAATCACCACGGCTTTTATTTGCGCTCTTTGCGTCCTTTGCGGACACAATCGCTCTGCTTTCGAGCGACCCCGTCATCGGCCTGAGTCACTCGCGCGCGCGATCGATCCGCAGGGTGAAGGGTTCGGTCGCGGTAGTAGCCGTGGTGTGCGGCGGCGCTTCAAAGTCGCCGGCGGCGGCGTTGGCGATGCCGGTATGCGAGACGCGGGCGCTGACAATCACTTCGCTGGCGCTGGACAGGCGGAACTGCGGGGCCATGGCGTCGGCGTCGCTCAGTTCGAGTTCGAGCGGTAGTTCGATTGGGCTGATCCGGCGTGCGGCGAGCGGGATGCGCGGGCCCACGCTGGCACGGGCGGACACGAACAGCACGTCGTTCGGTTGCAGCCGGGCTTGCAGCGCCGGGTCGATTTCGATGCGCACGCGCAGACGCGGGCCTGCGCCATTCGCCGCCGCTGCGGGTTCGGTCGCAGCGGCTTGCACGGCAGGCGCCGGTAAGGCGGGCGTCGTATCCGCTGCGGCGGCCGGCAGCGCTGGCATGCCGGCGTGCTCGCGGGCGTCGTTGATCTGTGCAATCAACATATCGCGGCCTTCGGCATCGGCTGGCAGCGCGTCAAGCAAGGGCTGCCAGTGTGTGGCGGCAGCGGCGAACGCGCCGGCCTGGTACGCGGCCATGCCTTTGAGCCAATGCGCCTGCGGGTCGGCTGGCGCCTGCGCCAGCACGCGATCCACCAACTGCTCCACCTCGGGGCTGACGCGCTGCTCGGGGTCGAGCAACACCAGCAAGCCGGCGCGCTCGATCAGGATATCCGGGTCATCCGGCCAGCGTTCGGCGGCACTCGCCAGCGCCGCCAGCGCGGCATCGTAGTTCTGCATCACCTTGTAGGCGCGCACCAGCAACAACCAGCCGGCACGGTCATCGGGTTGTTGCGCCAAACGTTCGGCGAGGCCGCGGGTGGCGTCTTCCATGGCTTGATTGCCGGCGCCGGCACCGGCTTCGCCGGAATGCGTCGGCGCTGCCGCCAGTGCCGGTTGCAGGCCGTCGGGTGCACCGATGCTCAGGTACAGCAGCACCACCAGCATCGGCACACAAAATGCGAGAGCCAGCACCCAGCCGCGCGGTGCGCCGGGCGCCGGATCACTGGCCGTCGGCAATGCCGCCAGTTTGGCTTGGTACTCGGCTGCGGACAGCACGCCGCCGGCGTGCGCGCGCTGCAACAGGACACGCTGCTTGCCGGCGGGATCGCCAGCGGCGCGCAGTGGCCGCAACAACAGGGCCAACGCCACTGCCACCATCACTACCGCCAAGCCGACAAACAGTGGCATTACCATGCATCCTCCGATTCGGGTTTGCTGGCCATCATGGCCTTGGCGCGACGACGCACGATCACCACCAGCGTGATGGCACCGGCCAGCAATGTAAGCACCGGTGCAAACCACAGCCACCAGGTACGCTCGTTCAGCGGCGGCTTGTACAACACAAAATCGGTGTAACGCTCGACCAAAAACGCCTTGATTTCGGCGTCGCTCTTGCCGTCGCGCATCAGCTCGAATACTTCGCGGCGCAGGTCGCGCGCGATCGGCGCACTGGAATCGGCGAGCGACTGGTTTTGGCACATCACGCAACGCAATTCAGCGGCGAGGGCACGAAAGCGCGCCTCTTCGGCGGCGTCGCGGAACGGCATCGGATCAACCGCCGCCGCCGCGCCGGCAAACAGCAAACACAGCATCACCAGGTTGCGCAGAATCCACTTCGACACGCTCATCGGCCGGCTCCTTGCAACGCATCCAGGCGCGCGATCACCTCGCGCTCGATCACCTGCGGCGTCAATGCGCCGATATGTTTGAACACCACCACACCGGCCGCATCCACCACAAACGTTTCCGGCGCGCCGTAAATGCCCCACTCGATGGCGCTGCGGCCATCTGTGTCGGCGGCAATCACCGAATACGGATCGCCAAACTGGCCGAGCCAGCGCAACGCATCGGTGGCCTCGTCCTTGTAGTTGAAACCGACCACGCGAATCTTTCCGGTTTTTGCCAACTCGGTAATCACCGGATGTTCGGTACGGCACTCCGGGCACCAACTGCCCCAGACATTGAGCAGGTACGGCGTGCCCGCGAAATCGCCGTTGCTGACCACGCGCTCGGGATGATGCAGATCGGGCAACGCGAAGATCGGTGCTTTCTTGCCGATCAATGGCGAGGGAATGTCGCTGGGATTGCGCCCCAGCGTTTCATCCTGTTTGCGCATCCAGATGCCGGCAAGCAACAACAGCGCCAGCGCCGCGAATACGATCAGTGGCAGCACGCGCTTGAGCATCAGGCCTCCTGCATGGCGGGTTCGGGGGTTTGCCGGCGAAAGCGGCGATCGCTGGCGGTGACGAAGCCACCGGCCATCATCAGCAGCGCGCCCAGCCATATCCAGCGGATGAACGGCTTGATGTACAGGCGCACCGCCCAGCTACCCTCTGCGCCCAGCGATTCGCCCAGCGCCACATAGATGTCGCGCACCAGCCCCGGCGCAATCGCGGTTTCGGTCATCACCTGGCCACCGGCGAGGTAATTGCGTTTTTCCGGGTGCAGCGTAGCGATCAGGCGTTCACCGTCGTACACCCGCACCTCGCCGCGTGCAGCGGTGTAGTTTGGCCCGCGCACCGTGGTGACACCGACAAAATCGAATCGGTAGCCAATGGCCTCGACCTGTTGTCCGGGCACCATCGCCACATCTTTTTCGATGCCCAGGCTCTCGACCAGCAACACCCCGGCCACGAATACGCCGAGGCCAAAGTGGGCAAGGCTCATACCCAGCATTTCGGCGGTAAAGCGCCGGCCTTTGGCCGCCGAGCGAAACCGCATCCAGACAAACGCCGTGATCCCGGCAAACACCCATGCCGCGCCGGCCACGCCCAGATAGCTCTTGAGCGTGAAGCGCTCACCCAGCAGCGCCGCCAGCAGCAACGCCAGCACCACCGCGCTGAGCCCGATCCGCAGCACCGGCACGAAGCGGCCGAGGTTCTCGCTGCCCCAGCGCGCAAACGGGCCGAACGGCATCAGCACCGCCACCGGCACCATCAGCAACAGGAACTGAAAACCGAAGTACGGCGGGCCGACCGAAATCTTGCCCAGATTCAGCGCCTCGAACATCAGCGGTGCCAGGGTGCCGATCAACACCATCGCGGCAGCGGCGGTGAACATCAGGTTGTTGATCAACAACAAGGTCTCACGCGATACCGGTGCCGAGGTTTTTTCACGCGCGATACGCGGCGCGCGGATGGCGTACAGCAACAACGAGCCACCGACCACGATCAGCAGGAAGGTGAGAATGAACACGCCGCGCCCGGGATCGGAGGCAAACGCATGCACTGAGGTCAGTACGCCCGAGCGCACCAGGAAGGTGCCGAGCAGCGACAGCGAGAATGCGGCAATGGCCAGCAACAAGGTCCATCCGACAAAGCCGCCGCGCTTTTCGGTGACTGCCTGCGAGTGGATCAATGCGGTACCGACCAGCCACGGCATGAACGAGGCATTTTCCACCGCGTCCCAGAACCACCAGCCGCCCCAGCCCAGTTCGTAATACGCCCACCAACTGCCGAGCGCGATGCCGACGGTGAGAAAGCCCCAGGCGACATTGGTCCAGGGCCGCGCCCAGCGCACCCAGCGCTCGTCGAGCCGGCCATCAATCAAGGCGGCGATGGCGAACGCAAACGCCACCGCAAAGCCGACGTAACCGGTGTACAACATCGGCGGATGCACGATCAGGCCGGGGTCCTGCAACAGCGGGTTGAGATCGTTGCCGTCCGGCCATGCCGGCAGCACCCGATCAAACGGATTGGAGGTCATTGCGGTAAACAGCAGAAAACCGACACTGATCAGCCCCAGCACCGCCAGCACCCGCGCCACCACCGGCTGCGGCAGGGCATGGCTGAGCCGCGCCACGGCAGCGGTCCAGATGCCGAGAATCAGCACCCACAGCAGCAGCGAACCTTCGTGCCCACCCCACACGGCCGAAAAACGATAGGCCATCGGCAGCAGCGAGTTGGAATTGCGCGCCACGTACAACACCGAAAAATCCTGAATCACGAACAAGCTGGTGAGCAGCGCGAACGCCACCGCCAGGAACAGCAATTGCCCGTAGGCGGCGGGCCGTGCCACTGCCATCAGCGCGGCATCGTTGCGCGCCGCACCCCACATCGGCAACGCCGCCTGCACCAGCGCCAGGATCAGCGCCAGGATGAGGGCGATCTGGCCCAGTTCAGCAATCATGGGTGGCTCCGAGCGGGCGCGGGTTGACGGGGCCGATCACTGGCCACCGCCGGCATTGGTGTCGGGCAGGCGATCGGCGGGCGCAGTTGCTGCCGGCTCGCTCGCGGCACCGTCGGCGGCCGTATCGTTTTGATGCTTGGCCTGCGATGCGGCAATCGCGTCGGCCACTTCCTTGGGCATGTAGGTTTCATCGTGCTTGGCCAGCACTTCTTCTGCGACAAACACGCCATCACTCAAGCGGCCGCGCGCCAGCACGCTCTGCCCTTCGCGGAACAGGTCGGGCAGGATGCCGGAATAGAACACCGGGAAGTCGGCAACGCGATCGGTCACCGCAAAACGTACTTCCAGCGTGCCCGCCGTGCGCACCACACTGCCCTCGCGCACCACCCCGCCGAGCCGGAATGCGGCGTCCTGCGGCACTTCACCACGCACCGCCTCGCTCGGCGTGTGCAGGTAGTTGAGGTTTTCCTGCAAGGCCAAGGTGATCAGGGTGCCGGCGACGGCCGCGGCCAGCAGCAGGAACAACGCCAGCCACAGACGACGTTTGCGAGTCGGGTTCATACGGATTTCCTTGCCGCTTCGCGGCGAATTTTCAAAGCCAAGGTACGCAGCAGGCGGCGGCGACGCAGCCACGGCACCAACAGATCCCAGAGCATCACCAGCACGAACAGCCCGTACGAACTCCACACGTACTGGCCGTGGCCGCCCATATCAAACCAGGCACTCATCGCGTTACCCC